>MZXQ01000021.1 GCA_002926195.1 Candidatus Methanomarinus sp. HR1
ACCGTATAGTCACCATGTATCTTGACTATGCAGAATTACAAGCGGTTCGTAATAAGCCAATGTACATGAAAAACTGGATTGAAAAACTGAATGCATTCCTGAAGTTCAGTGAATACGAAATACTCACCAATGCCGGACAGATCAGTCATGAAGTTGCTCTGGCTCTGGCAAGCAAAGAATACGAAACATTCAAGAAAATTCAGGATGAAAATTATATTTCCGATTTTGATAAAGAGGTGTGGCGCATTAAGGAGGGGAGGGATGACTACAAATAAGATCACCGAATCTGAAATAGAACAATTTGCTATCGAACTCCTTGAACATCAGGGATACCAGTACATATACGCCCCGGACATTGCCCCAGATAGCGACACACCGGAAAGAAGATCCTTTGAAGATGTTATTTTGCGGGATCGCCTGCGTACAGCCGTCGGCCGAATTAACCCGGATATCTCGCCCGATGCAAGAGAAGATGCCATAAAGCAGATTACACCGAAGAAAACAACAATATCAAAATCGCAGAAGTAAAAGGAATAGTCAAATTATCATCAAGTACCCTACCGCGGATCTCCCATGGTACACCATCAGCTATAGTAGCACCAGCAGCACCAGCCACTAAAGCAATTATAGGCAATGGATCTACTCCGGTAAGATCAACAATCAAAAATGCAGAGATAAAACTCATCAAAAACATGATAATTAATATAAGCACAGGTTTATGTGGTAATTTCATCTGCCTTACATTAGCCCTGTCCCCCATTATCGCCCCGGCGATCCCGGAAGACAGATCACCGATGATCGCCATGGATATAGCAGCCATAGCAACATTTTTTGGAAACAGTGCAATAACGAAAAGAGCAGATGTAGTAGAATAAATATAACCAGCTACCTTATGTTCTTCAAAAGGACGCAGTAAGAACCCGGGATACCTGATATATCCTTTAAGCCTCATCCATTCTGTTAAAAACATTCCCACTACTATGAGGCTTAACCAGAAAACGACAGTGGATCTATCAGTAAAATGATATATGATCAGTATAAGTAATCCCGACAGATGGATGGACTTTCTAACGATCTCTCTTACAAGAATATCAGACATTTGATCATTTCTCAACTGGACTGCCAGCATCCTCAAATGCAATGTTACCCGTTATCAGATCATGGACAGTATCTGCAATAGTATCTATTCGTGATCGTACCTGTTCCATAGAATCCCTATCCCTTATAGTAACCGTTGCATCCTCAAGTGTATCATAATCTATGGTTATAGAATAAGGCGTACCAATTTCATCATTCCTGCGGTAGCGCCTGCCTATGGTACCTGAATCATCATAGCTTACCATGACACCCTTTTTGCGAAGTGATGATTCGATCTTCCTTGCAGGTTCTATTAGTTCCTGTCTTGTTAATAAAGGAAGTATCGCTACCTGAATAGGAGCAATCTCCGGCTTAAGTCCTAGAACTATCCTGGTCTCATTCTCTTCTTCAACCATCTCTTCCCTGTAAGCATGCTCAAGCACTGAATATATTATCCTGTCTATCCCAAACGATGGCTCAATAACATGAGGTACGATATTCTCACCTCTGATAGTCTCGCTCACCTGCTTGACCTCGACCATATCAGGAGATATGACCACATCCTCACCATCTACTGTGATAATTATCTCATCCTTATTTAACTCATCAACGTCAAGTGATTGTAAAGCCTCTACAATAGATCTGGCTTTTTGTTTGAATACAGGTCCTATCTTACCCATATCAGGTTTGATAGACAGTTTCTCTACGATTTTTGGTTCATCATATTCCATATAAACAGATAGGTCTACCTTACTTACCTTACTGTGGGTCATTAAGTCATAGTCAGTACGGTCTGCAATACCAACTATTTCCACCCATCCGAACCGCCCGGATAGGATTTCAGCATCCCAGCAATCTATAGCATAATGCGCCATCTCATCTTTCATGTGCTGTCTGAACCTTAACCGCTCAGGTGACACACCCACTCGTAATAAAAATTCTTGTGTATTATAAATAGCATATGCCAGGTACTGATGTGCGATGATACCTTCCGAAACAGCATTCTCCAACGTCATTTCCACTGCCCCCTTATCAGATTCCTGTGCTGATTCAGAGTATAACATAACAGAATAATCTTTGATTATGTCAAAACCCGGATGCGTCTTATCTTTAGGATCAATGAATATCTCAGCCTCTGCCTGTGTAAACTCACGTAGTCGTATAATCCCCTGTCTGGGTGATATCTCATTTCTATAAGCTTTTCCTATCTGTGTGACCCCAAATGGTAGTTTTTCCCTGTAGAAGCGCAACAGTCTTGGGAAATCCACGAACATACCCTGTGCAGTTTCGGGACGCAGATACCCTATCCGTTTTAAACCAGGACCAATAAAAGTGCGAAACATAAGGTTGAATTCATATACATTACCCAACTTCCCACCGCATTCAGGACACGTGATATTGTTTTCCCGAATAATCCTGACAAGATCATCGCAACAGAGCGTATCAGGGTTGCTTACTATATGCCGGATCAGGTGGTCAGCCCTGAAAGCTTCATGACATTTTGCGCATTCACTCAGTGGATCAGAGAAACCTCCCACATGTCCGGAAGCCACGAAAACATCTTCAATACCAATGGTCGGGCTCTCAATTTCATAATATCCTTCATTAATGACATATACATCACGCCATATATTCTCGATCCTGCGTTTGAGCATTGCTCCCAGGGGCCCGTAATCATAAAATCCGGCAGTACCGCCATATATCTCAAAAGAATTCCAGAGGAACCCACGCCTCTTAGCCAGTTCAATAACACTATCATACTTATCCATAATTGATCACTTTTTTTAAAAATTTAAATAACCTGGTCAATAGGGACCATATCCCTTACATTCATAATCGAAGACATTGCATGAGTATCTATATCAAAACCCTGTTCCTGTGCCACTGCCATCATATTGTTACCTCCAATGACTGCCACACCAAAATGATCTCTCTCAACTGTCATACCTAATATATCAGTATTAAGTTCTCCTACTTCCAGTATACCGCCTAATCCGGCAGATGCCATGTCATCCAGTATTTCCTCCACTTTATTTCTGGCATTCATAGTGATTTCCCTTAGATTGACAAGTATTTTTCCTGAACCGCTGGTAAGCATATCGCTTACGGAAGTAAGAGAATGGGACATTAATATCTCAAGTGGATCAATAGTAGTGCTATCATACCTGATAAGATCAGTAAAACGCACAGGCATACCTTTTTTTATTTCAACCAGACCTCCGAATTTTGGTTTCACAGGTATACCTTTTTTTAGCAGTACCCCATCTACAGTAATACTGCAGACAGTAGCAATCCCGTGTTTACCTTCGGGAATGGTCAGTGAACCCACTGATTCACCCGGGGACAGGATTTTTACAAATGTACTAAGAGCAAGTCCGCTTAACATCACATCACGAAAAATATGCAAAATATCATCGATCTGTTCACTTTTTATTATAGAAATATTAGTTATAATATTTCCCGATCCTGTTGACATATCAAATGTCACATTATAGATCAGATCCTCTATCCGCGAAATTATAAAAATAATCTGGTCATTTGAATTGTTTCTTGTTATTCTTGCTCTCATAACTTCACCGAATTGATAAAGACCTTATTTATTGCCATGAACTTGATTTATTGTTAAGAACCTATTTATAATTCACTTTTGATATACTATAAATAAAGATTATAATGTATAATTTCAATTATAGTGGTATGTTTTCTGCCAGAATAAAGGATTGGATGGTAGCTGAGGAATGGGAGACCATGGATCAGGCCATATATTCTACAATCAAATTGAAATTGTTAAACGGATCTTACTGGTTCTGGCTCATGTCAGATTATAATCATGACAACCCCAGCATGCTCCAGGTAATTATTAGCCACGGGGCTGTGAACTATACCCTTAATAATAAGAAATTTATTTGTAAACATATCAGTGATGAAAGTTTCGAATGCTACTGTGGTGTCTGGCAGTATAAAGATGGAGAGATACGTGATATTATCCATGATAATTGCTCATGTACAGTAAGACCAGGAGAATTTTTATGTGTTACTGAATCCGGATACCATATCTCGATCTCACATACATTCCCATTCTATAATCTACAGGTATTGAAGGGAAACAGTGTGATCACTAAATTCCAGGCTACGTCTACTCCTTTTACCAGAGGATATATCCAGAATCCCACAGTCTCCTATCCTTCAAAGATGGCTTTTAGTGATGATTTTAATGCATATGCCCGCAATAGTAGAGGTTTTCAATATATTATTGCCAGCAAGATGAGTGATATTTTCAGCACCTGTAAGGGTACACTGTTTGATAGGGATTTCTATGGAAGTTTCTGGCTGGAAAGAGCGCTGGGATTTGGTTTGACCTTACCATGGAAGATCATAATGGTAAACTTCAGTGATAGATCCAGATTGTGGTATCGTTATTTTCCATCCAGGATCTTGAATTACGGGACACCACTTGAATTCATCTTTGATGATATAACAACTAAAAAGCGCTACACTTTCAATGAAATGACTATTGAGTACACTGGCAGGAATTTATCCGCTACAAAAAAATTCGGGGCTAGCGTGGATACTGTTCATTTAACAGGAAAAGGTGACCGGGGTGAAACATTGCACCTGGATGCAAAGATCCTGGGCAGGCATTTATACCAGTATGCAATAATACCAGTAGTGAAATTCAATTACAATCAGATCGTTCTGGATATCAATGACCTGGATATCCAGGCTGATGGTATTGATCTATTGCAGGGTAAAAAAACCACATTAAGTTATGGTGAAGATGCTTATTTTAGCATATAAATATTATTTTCCAAATCTGCGCTGACGCTGCTGGTAATCCCGAATGGCACGTAAAAAATCCAGTTTTCTAAGATTGATCCAGCTTACATCAGTGAAATAAATCTCAGAATATACTGACTGCCAGATCAGAAAATCAGCCAGTCGTTTACCACCCGAACGGATCACCAGATCAGGTTCGTATTTAATAAGCAGATGTTTCTCAATAACAGTTTCATCGATATCTTCAGGCTTAAGTTTACCGGACTCTATCTTGAACATGATATCTTTAAAGGCTCTTGTTAATTCTTTCTTGCCACTATATCCCAGAGAAATATTAATATGCATATCGGAAGTGTTGCAAAACTTAACATTTATTCTCTCTCCATTAATTGAATAAAGATCTATATTGGCATTTATATCTTTTAAAGTGTTGATCATCTGTGTTTTAAGTTTATTATATAACGTATCAGTTATTCCAGGATCAAAATCGATAAGACTAACAAAAATGGTTACTATCTTTACATGATAATCCTGGCTCCACCGGATGAAATCGATTATCCTATGAGTGGAACCATGCTCAAAAAGGTCGCTTTCTGTTATGATCAATGCGATATGTCCGGGAAAAGATCGATCAGATCTTCTGACAATGCTTTCAAGTCTTTGTTCATACATTCTTGAAAAAAATCCCATGATATAATAATCTGGTACATATGATAAATTATTTGTCATAGTACATCTACTACTTAGTTTATTGAGGAGATAAAAATGGTAGCATATTTACATCTTATTTTTTTTATGGTATTAGCTGTATTGCTGCCATTTATCCCTGTTGAATATCTATTGCGTTTTTTACTTGTTATAATAATTGTACTGATGATGATGCGTGATCGAAGAAGTGAAATCACCAGATCCATACTTGGTATATCAAGTGCATTGTTCATCCTGGGAATAATAGATCTTTTTATGGTATCATTAGGATACAAATTCCCGCTATATATTATAAGTGCTTCAATATGCATTACTTGTGCAGGCAGCGTAGCTGCAAGTCTAATTAAATTATCATGGAAATCCCAGGAGATAGAGGATAAAACAATTTCTGCAGTCTCAAGTATTGCTTTTATTGTGATCGGTGCCGTACTGGCATGTATTATTGCCTACTGGACTGTTGAAATATTAGATCTTCATGTGACATTAAGCCAGTTGTTCTTCCTGACATTACTCGGATCAGTAACAGGTGCACTTTTAGAATCCATACCATCCAAAACAGATAAGAACTTCATATTAATACTGGGAACAAGTATGGTTATGTGGCTGTTTGCCAGTTTTGGCTATTATGTGAATTTTAATCATCTCACAACGGCCTTTGTTTTTTCACTGGTTCTTGCTTATCTGGCATACCGCCTTGATATAGCTGATGTATCTGCTATGCATGCAGCTACACTATTAGGGGTCCTGATCATTGTATTTACCAATATAAACTGGTATTTGGTCCTTATTACTTTTTTCTTACTTGGAGGTGGTTTTACCAGATACCGGTATGCTTACAAACTTAGAAAAGGAATTGCCCAGAGCAAACATGGGGTCAGGAGCTATATTAATGTATTTAGCAACTCTACTGCAGCTCTTATTTTAGCTGTTCTATATGGTGTTTATCATGGGTTATATCCTCAATTCGGCATAATGTTAATGTTCGGTTATTTAGGATCAGTAGCTACAGCTACAGGAGATACTCTCGCCAGTGAAATTGGGGTAACAAATAAGGGTAAACCTATAATGATCACCACTCTTAAACCTGTTGAACCAGGGACTGATGGTGCTGTATCACTACTTGGTGAGATGGTCTGCATTCTTGGCTCCCTGATCATAGGTATACTGGCACTGGTACTGGTTATCGATGTGGAACCCTTAAGCCCGTTCACATATATTATCTGGGTTTTTATCATAGTTCTGGGTGGGTTTGCAGGAACTAACTTCGACAGTTTATTAGGTGCTACTCTACAGCAGAGAGGGTATTTATCCAATAGTGGTGTAAACTTTGTTTCCACGTTTTTCGGTGCATTTATATCAGGAACTGCATATTTCTTACTGTCTGGGCATGTAGTGTAGAGGATATCACTCAGGCCTCCGGAGCCTGGAACCTGGGTTCGACTCCCAGCATGCCCGTTTACAGGTAACTGCGTACTTTATTCGCAGTTACTGAAGATATACTAGAACAAAATCCTCGCTAACGCTCGGATTTTATTGACTGAGGCTCTCGAAAGAGCTGAAGATTAGAAAATGTGAACGGAGTGAGCATTTTCGATATATCAAGTTATACTCGATATACTAAAAAAAAAAGAGAGCCTTAATAAGGCTCCGGATTTATTTAAATTTTATCAACTTTTTTAATTTCTACTTTCTTGACGTTGGGTTTTTTAATTTTATCCGGCATCCAGCTTGGTTTGTTCTTGGGAGCTGGCACTTCTTCTCTCCATCCATCATAGATATGGAGTTTCTTAGTTCCCCGCTCCCTTAGTATTATTCTCTCTGGCTTCTTCTTTGTCCCTTTACCCCTATTGGCTGCCTTAAGGGCTGCCTGTCTGGGCTGTTTACCAGTAAATACTCCATGCTCGTTGCCTTTTTTATCCCTTAATACAAAATTTCTTGTTTCTGCCATTGTTAGTACCCCTTTAATGGTATACTGTTACCCGATATGTTTTCCTGTAATAGTATAAATACCTTTTTCATGTGTCAAGTCTAAGCATATTGAATTTTCGTTATAGACCAAATAGTCCATATATTAAAAAATATATGCCATCAATTAGATCATGTCTACCAGAAGTGGTTTGGCATATACACCATAATAATATTCACAGTGTGTGGCCTTTTTTTTATTAAATAATACTAAAAATTTTATCGCATATGTGTAAAAAAATCCTATCAGGGCATTTCGAAAGAATAAATTCCTTCACCTGGTCGGATTTTCACACTACTACTGCAATCCTGTATCCGCACTTCGGACATTTTACATCCTCTGTAATAATGTTTTTTACAACACTAAACCCGTTTCTGTCTATTAGTAATTCATTACATTTCGGACAGAATGTGTTCTCATGTGGATGACCAGGTACATTACCTATATATGGATATTCCAGTCCGGCTTCTTTTGCTGTGTGCCATGCACTCTCAAGGGTATCCACTGGAGTCGGAGCTGCATTCATCATCCTGTACATGGGATGGAACCTGGTAAAATGAATAGGTGTCATAGGACCCAGATTATCCAGTACCCATTCAATTAACATCGTAGTCTCTTTTTTATCATCGTTCTGTCCTGGGATGATCAGGTTAACAACTTCTACATGCATACCCAGTTCCCTGGCTTTTATCGCGCTGTCCAGCACTGGCTGCAGGTGAGCCCGGCATATCTTTTTATAGAACTCATCCCTGAATGCTTTTATATCTACCCTGAAAGCATCAAGATACGGTGAGATGTATTGCAGTGCCTCTTCAGTGATATATCCATTGGTCACATATACGGTCTTTAGCCCGGCCTCATGAGCTAACCTGGCAGAGTCGTATGTGAATTCATACCAGATAGTAGGCTCGTTATAAGTCCACGAAATGCTTGCACAACCATAATCCACAGCTCTTGCTACCGATTCTTCTGGCGTGATTTTACTGGTAATGCTCTTATTCAGACTTGCCTGGGATATAGACCAATTCTGACAGTGGGTACATTTGAAATTGCATCCGATGGTGCCCTGGGAATAACTTGATGTTCCTGGCAGAAAATGATAAAGAGGCTTTTTTTCAATAGGATCAATAGCCTCACTGGATAGAGTATTATAGATCAGTGAATAAAGTGTACCATTCCTGTTCTGCCTGACCTTACAGAATCCATAACTCCCCTCTGATATTACACACCTGTGAGCACAGACATTGCACCTGATCTTTTTATCATCAAGTCTATCAAATAACGCGGCTTCATGCACCATATAATTCTATCCATAAATATGATTTGCTTCGATCTGTTTCGAATGCTTTTTTCGAAGATCGGATTTTAAGGATTCATAATATTTCATAGTATCTGATGAAACACTGGGGCCGGAATCCTTAATAGCCATCAGGAAATGTTCTTGCTTTATACTCTTGCATTCCATATTTTCGCGCAGGGCAAACCGTCCTGCTTTCTTACAGAGATAGGCTATATCTGCGCCAGTATAATCATTGGTCAGTTCCATCAGTTCATCGATATTAACATCATCATCCAGTGCCATCTCTTTAGTATGAACTCCAAATATCTTCTTTCGTGTTGCACTATCAGGAACAGGTACCAGTATCAGTTCATCGAACCGTCCTGATCTGATCAAAGCCGGGTCTATGATATCAGGACGGTTAGTGGCACCTATTACCACTACACCCTTAAGTTCTTCAAGTCCGTCCATCTCTGAAAGTAACTGATTCACTATTCTCTCAGTAACCTGGGGTTCACCCATAGCACCACCTCTAACCGGCGCCAATGAATCCAGTTCATCCAGGAACACAATAGCAGGAGCCACCTGTCGTGCACGTTTGAATATACCGGCAATATGCTTTTCACTTTCTCCATACCATTTGGACAGCAGGTCACTACCTTTTGCAGTAATAAAATTAGCATCAGATTCATTAGCAATAGCCTTTGCCAGCATTGTCTTACCAGTACCCGGAGGTCCATATAGCAGTATACCTTTGGATGATTCCACACCAATACGCTTGTAGGACTCTCCGAATCGTAATGGCCATTCCACTGCTTCCTGCAATTGTTCCTTTACTTTCTCCAGGCCACCGATATCTTCCCAGGTAACATTAGGTACCTCAAAAAGTATTTCACGTAGTGCAGATGGCTGCACTTCCTTCATAGCCTCTTCAAAATCAAAGAGGGTCACAGAAAGCTTATTAAGTAATTCTTGTGGTATTTCATGTTGATCTAAGTCAATTTCTGGCAGGATCCTGCGCAATGAATTCATGGCAGCTTCTTTTGTCAGGGCAGCTATATCAGCTCCTACAAACCCATAGGTAATCTCTGAAAACTGTTCCAAATCAGCATCTTTAGTAAGCGGCATACCTCTTGTATGTATCTGGAATATCTCAAGTCGGCCTTCTGTATTCGGTACTCTTAGTTCGATCTCTCTATCAAAACGTCCGGGTCGGCGCAGGGCCATATCCAGTGCTTCCGGTCTATTGGTTGCTCCGATCACGATAACATTTTTCCTGGATTTTAGGCCGTCCATCAATGATAGCAACTGTGCAACCACTCGTCGTTCCACTTCGCCGAAAACTTCAGCCCTTTTCGGGGCAATAGAATCAATCTCATCAATAAAAATAATACTGGGGGCATTTTTCTCAGCCTCATCAAACATTTCCCTTAATCTCTGTTCACTTTCGCCGTAGAATTTGCTCATGATCTCAGGACCGTTGATGGTTAAGAAATAGACATTCGACTCGTTTGCTACTGCTTTAGCCAGCATGGTCTTACCAGTCCCGGGCGGCCCGTGAAGCAATATCCCTTTTGGCGGGTCAATACCTAATCTACTGAACAGCTCAGGATGCTTAAGTGGTAATTCAATCATTTCCCTGACCTTGGTAATAGCCTGTTTGATACCACCCAGGTCTTCATACATAACTTCCGGAATAACCTGTTCAGGCAGTTCAACTGCCTCAGGTATTAATTCAATTTGGGTAATCTCTGTGATCTTGACAATGCCCTGTGGTTTGGTAGATACCACCTGGAGTTTGATCTCACCCAGACCAAATGGCTGTCCACCGAAAAAATCACTTAATAGTTCATCCAGTACGGCTTCCCCTTCTAAACTTTCAGGTTTGTGTTTGCGTACGCTGGTAGTGGAAATAAGATCACCTTTACTCACAGTCCTGTTTAAGAAAATACCCTGTAAGCTTTCACTTGAGGCAAACATCCTGATATTACTGGTTACAGGAGCAAGGCTGACGTTTCTGGCCTCGTGCCACTGTGCCTTGTGAACAGTAACGAATTCTCCAATGCCTGTTTTAGCGTTGATACGCGTCAAACCGTCCATACGAATGGTATTCTTTTCCTCATCAGATGGGTAAGCCCGGCCTACTATAGCTGATGTATCCCTTTCTCCTGAGATCATTACTATATCAAATAGATTAATGCCTATTTTATTGCGGTTGCTCTCATCGATACGTACCACACCTTTTCCTACATCTTTCTGATCAGCTTCAGCTACTTTAAGCTTGATTGCTCCGATTGTATCACGTTCTGATAATGGCATTATAATATTCCCTTATTAATGATTGTGTATCAATTGGTAAATGTTTGTTCTCGATCAGGCCCAACAGAAATATATTTAAATGGAACATTGATCAATGACCTGAGTTTTTCTATATATGCAAGAGCCTCATCCGGAAGATCGTTAACATTTCGGATACCTGTAAGATCCTCATCCCATCCTGCCATATCTTTATATACTGGTATGCAGCGGGCAAGATCAGAAGTTGATTCAGGCGGGTAGTCAAGTTTTTTTCCGTCCAGTTCATATGCCACACATATACGTATCGGATGTATGGATGATAATACATCCATTTTAGTTAGTACCAGATCCGTATAACCATTCAATGCTACTGCTTTTTTTGCAAGTGGCAGGTCAAACCACCCGCACCGCCTCGGCCGTCCGGTAGTGGTTCCGAACTCACCGCCTGCCTGGCGTATAAGGTCTCCTGTGCTATCTTTAAGTTCAGTGGGGAGCGGACCTTCACCTACCCTGGTGATATAGGCTTTTACAATACCAATCACCTGATCTACTCTTGTTGGTCCTACACCCAGGTTTGCACATGCGGATCCTGCAATACACGAAGAGGAAGTTACAAATTTCGAAGTACCGTGGATCACATCGAGGTAAGTTCCCTGGGCACCTTCTGCCAGTATCTTTTTACCCTTATCAAGTGCATTATTTACTTCAAAGGATACATCAGTAATATAAGGAGCAAACCTGCGTCCCAGATCACAATACGTCTTGATCCATGTTTCATCTTTCATGATAGAAGGATTTCCATTCAATTCCTTGATCTGGGCTTCCTTCATTGGCCTTATTTCATTAAGCCGGTTACGCAACTGCTCTTCACTGGCAAGGTCTGCCATCTGTATTTCATCCCTGGCTACTTTGTCTATATATGCATAACCAATACCACGTTTGGTAGTACCGATCTTGTCAGTTCTGGCTGATTCTCTCAAGCCGTCCAGTTCTACATGATATGGCATGATAATGCTGGTTTTTGCATCAATTCCCAGCTTGTGTTCATCTACGTTTATACCATTGTCGGATAACATATCGAATTCCTGAGACAATGTCTGCGGATTTACTACAGTACCCGGACCGATAAGCAATCTGGCATCCTGCAGTACTCCTGAAGGGGTGAGGTGCAGTTTATATTTCTTGCCGTTCACTACTACAGTATGACCGGCATTGTCACCTCCCTGGAAACGAACTATCATATCATAGTCCTTTGTCATTAGATCAACAATCTTACCTTTACCTTCATCTCCGAACTGGGAACCAGTAATAATAGTAAACATAATATGAAATAGAATGGGATTATTACATAATAAGATTTTGATGTGGTGAAATGACCTCAACCTATATGATGACCATGATAATGTTGCCTCTTCTGGCATTGATGATTTTTATCGGTTATTATATCTTTATACCGCTTAAGATCAGAGAACGAAATAAGAGGATACCTATCCGCAGATTTATTATAGGTTTTCTACCATTTTTCGTATCTGCTTTTCTTGTCTATATGCTTGTTCAGTCACAATATACCATAATCAAAGTATTTGGTCTGAATATTAACGCCAACTATACAAAATATTTTATGATGATCGAAGGAGACATAGTACATCATTTCCAAAGTTTTGCAACACCAACATTAACGATCATAATAGGATTCGTTTACCTGATGATCTTTTCTTTTCTGCTGATCTTTACATTCATCATTTTGATATATACTAAGAACCTTAAAGCCCTTGAGGAGTTCACTATTGCTTATATTATTACCTATCTTGTAGCCTTTTGGTTCTATATTTTTTTTCCTGTCACAGTTACCGGACATACACTGCCAAATGTCGAACCTTTACTGTATAATTTAAACCCCATTATTGACGAAGGTGTAAGAGTTGTAGACCCATTTCTTGATAATTGTTTCCCAAGTCTGCATGCAGCACAGTCCATAATGGCTTTATTGATAATAGTGTTCAGGACCAACCTTACACGGTATAAATTATTTGCTATTATTTCGACTATTGCCATCCTGTTCTCTACACTGTATCTTGGTATACACTGGATCAGCGATCTTATTGCCGGTTGTTTGCTGGCCCTGTTTAGTTGTTATATTGCTATACACTACAGAAACAAGATTTCAATGATGGTAAACAGGGTTTTATTGAGTATTGAGATCAGGGCAGGTATATTAGATGATATTCTTTGTAATAATTGTCAAAAGAATATCCGGGTAATTCCTCATAGTATGTCTGTGAAGTGTCCTTATTGTGGTACGATAATGAAATATCATCCGCTTACATATGATCAATGATCTCTTACCCAACCTTTATAACCCATTGAAGAATCTATAACCTTTTACAACAAGCCAGTTTCATCGGTGGGATAAAATATCCCGCAGGGATGTGGCCCTTAACAGGCTGAACCGTGAAACCGGGATTATAATACATAGGAGATTCGAAACATGGCAAAATCAATGTATAGTTACATAAGGGATGCCTGGAAGGACCCTGACAACACGTATACACACGAACTTAGATGGCACAGGCTTCAGGAATGGAGACGGGAAGCAGCAGTACAGAGGATTGATAAACCCACCCGATTAGACCGGGCCCGCAGTCTCGGTTATAAAGCTAAACAGGGTATTATTATGGCCAGAGTAGGCATCAGGCGAGGTAGTGCACGTAAATCCAGATATATCCGTGGTCGTCGTACCAAACGGATGGGCATGCGCAAGATCACACGTGGTAAAAGCCTCCAGCGTATTGCAGAAGAAAGATCAGCACGTAAATTCCCAAATCTGCAAGTACTTAATTCATACTGGGTCGGCGAAGATGGCAGGCTCAAATGGTATGAGATTATTCTGGTAGATACGGCTCACCCGGTTATTAAAAGTGATCCCCGCCTGAACTGGCTATGCAGACCAAACCAGAAGGGACGTGTATTCAGAGGCAAGACCAGTGCAGGGACGAAGGGGCGAGGACAGCGAAAACGCGGTAAAGGTACTGAAAAGACCAGGCCAAGTATACGATCACGCGGAAATCTTGGGAAATGAAGACTGTATTCAAGTATGATCCATTACATATCTCTTCGCGTCAGTGCCCAGGCTACGGAAGATCCCGAAAAAGTACGATCGGCAATCGGACTATTTCTTCCTCCTGCTGAAGATGAGTCAAAGCTTAAAGGATCTGACATTATTAGTGAGTATGTTACCTCAGGTTACTATGGTAACAAGATCATTTTAATGGAGGCTGAGCTTCATAAAAAAAAACATACTCAATATGTAATAGACCTGATCAGGCAGCGTCTTGGAAAGCAAGAGATGTTGCAATTGGTCAAGCAGGTCCATTTGCGTGTGGATGATGACTGCAATCTGTATATCAGGTTCAATAAACAACAGGCTTTCCAGGGCAAGCTTGTAATGACCAATACATCGGATGTGGTCCTGCTTCGGATAAAACTTAAAGCTTATCCTGCTAAGTATGAAAGAGCAATAGAGGTTGCACGAACAATATTTGATACGGAGGATTGATCATGGGTGTAGTAAAACGCTCAAGGTTCTTTGACTTAAATGTTCACTCATTACCTGACTATGCTGATTCTCCCGGAAGAATGGTACTGGAAGCAAAAGAGCTGGCATATTCCGGTATATGTTTGACTTCTTTTAATCCTTCCAATTCATTCCATGATTATGAGATCTCATCTTCTTTATATGAAGATTTTGAAATATATAATGGAATTGAAATCGAGGTAAATAGCGTATCCGGTCTCAACAAACAGGTAAACAGGTTAAGGGGTAACGCAAGTATTATATTAGCCAGCGGAGGTCATGAGAAAATTAACAGGGCAGCTCTCGAGAACCAGAAGATTGATGTTCTTACTCACCCCGCATCCGGTGGTAAGCCCCTTAATCATGTTCTTACAAAAGCTGCAGCCGATAATGGTGTGGCAATTGATTTCAATATAGGTGCTCTAACCATGTACACAGGGGGGTTCAGGACTCGTATACTTGCAGCTATGCGGCTTAATGTCAGATTGGCCAGGAAATATGATGCATCCATGATCCTGACCAGCGGTGCAAGGTCACACTATGACCTGCGAGGACCTAGAGAGATGATGGCATTAGGCATGATCATGGGTATGACACAGGATGAAGCTCTTCATGCTCTATCAATCGTACCTCAAGCGATCATCAGAAGGAATACGGATGAAAATCGCATTATGAAAGGCGTAGAAATTGTAGATGTGGTTCAATGAAGATACTACCACCAACACTACGTGAATCAAACCGTTATATTGCATTTGAAATAACATCGGAAACTCAGATAACCAGACAAGAGCTTATTAATGAGATCCATCACTCTACTACTACACTGTTAGGAGATGTGGGCAGTTGTGAACTTGGGCTTCGTCTTTTTTCCTTTAAAGATCATAAAGGTATTATCCGGTGTACAGCAGATACTACATGGAAGGCCAGGGCAGTACTGGCATCCGTTTCTTCAATAAAAGGCACACGTATCAGGTTAAAAGTGTTGGGGATGTCAGGAACTGTGAGAGGAGCAACAGAAAAGTATTTACTAACTGAAAGCATAGATGAAGCCGAACCGAAGAGAAAAGGAACACAAAAGTCAACAGAATGTAATATAGTAATAAATACTATAAACATTCGTGGCAACATTATCAATTATTATAGTAATAAAATTGATTTGTTGCCGAATGATCGACAGTATATGGAAATAATAGATCGTTCTGATACAAGATATATTGGTATTACGGTTTTTGATTTGAAAGATAAGGAGATAGATTGATAATGCAAATGACACCTCAAATGGGATATGATCGTGCAATTACCGTATTCAGTCCGGATGGAAGACTATTCCAGGTTGAATATGCCCGTGAAGCTGTTAAGAGAGGAACTACAGCTGTAGGAATAAAAGCAGTGGATGGTGTAGCACTACTTGTAGACAAACGTGTTACCAGCAAGCTGCTAGTAGCGGGGTCCATTGAAAAGATATTCCAGATAGATGACCACATGGGAGCAGCCACTTCCGGGCTGGTTGCAGATGCCAGGGCATTGATAGATAGGGCAAGGGTGGAATCCCAGATAAATAAAGTGTCTTATGACGAGCCGATCGGTGTAGAAGTACTGGCTAAGAAAATATGTGATTTTAAACAGACTTATACTCAATATGGCGGTGTCAGACCGTTCGGTACAGCTCTGCTGATTGCCGGTGTTGAAGATAGTGAAGCAAGATTATTCGAAACCGATCCAAGTGGTGCCTTGCTTGAGTATAAGGCTACCGGGATCGGAGCAGGCAGGCCCGAAATAATGGAAGTGTTCGAGAAAAAATATACTGATGACATTAATCTAAAGGATGCAATCAATCTTGGTCTCGAAGCTCTATATAATACTACTGAAAGTAAATTAGATGCAGCTACTATTGAAATTGGTCTGGTACAACTTGAGCAAAAACAATTTGAAAAACTTAAAAATGTGGATGTAGCTAAATATGTCCAGAAAGTCCTTGATGCTCATCCGGTAGATGAAAAACCCCAGGATAATGAAGATACGGAAGATACTCAAGATACTGTATAATCAGGTTTAATGGTGTGTTGATCATGGTCACATTAGATAATGCAGTAATTGCACGATTAAAGAAGGGTGGTACACAATTTGAAATTTATGTAGACCCGGATGGAGCTTTTGCATTAAAACAGGGCGAGGAAATAGATATAGAAAATATACTGGCAGTAGAAGATGTATTTGAGAATGCCAGTAAAGGAGATCGCCCGGTTGAAAAGGATATTGAAAATACTTTCAAGACACAGGATATTTATGAAATTGCAAAGCAGATCATCCTTCACGGTGAGATTCACCTGACAAAAGAGCAACGAAAAAAAATTTTAGATGATAAGACCCGTCAGGTAATCAATGTCATTGCATCCAATGCTATTAATCCTCAGACCAGGACTCCACATCCGCCAGCCAGGATCGAACATGCAATGGAGGAAGCTGGAGTACATATCGACCCATTAAAGAGTGTGGACGATCTGGTGATCACTGTCATGAAACAAATCCGTCCGATCATCCCTATTCGTTTTGAGGAAATAAGTATTGCAGTTAAGATCCCAATGGATTATGCTCCGAAAGCATTTGGTCCGATATCCAAGTTCGGTACAATAAGTAAAGAAGAATGGCAAAAGGACGGGTCGTGGATAGGAGTTGTTACTTTTCCTGCAGGTATGCAGGATGATTTTTTTGGTCTTGTGAACCATATGACCAAAGGAAATGCGGAAGTACGTATTTTGAAAGAAAAATAATACAATGATGATAACCGAGGAAAAAAAATGGAAAAAAAAATTGTAATACCTGGTGAATTTCTTTCGGATAACAGCTCTAAAGCAGGTGATGGGACCTATGTTCATGAAGGAAAGGTTTATTCAAAATTCTTTGGACTTGTTAGTGAAAGAGATAAAATACAGGTTGTTTCATTATCAGGAAAATATTTGCCTTCAATCTCGGATATTGTTATAGGTACTGTTGTAGAAATTAGTTATTCGAATTGGTTTTTGGATATTAATTCACCATATGAAGGCAGGCTTAATATATCTGAGTTTTCAAGACGTATCGAGTCCGGCAATATGATGGAATACTTAAATATTGGCGATTCTGTGGTAGTTATGGTAAAGGAGGTTACTCCCTCTATGAAGGTCGAACTCACAATGAGGAATCATAAACTAAGATCTATTACCAATGGTAGGATCTTTGAAATATCACCTTCAAAGGTTCCAAGAGTCATAGGCAGATCCGGTTCTATGATATCTATGTTAAAAAAAGAAACAAACTGTGATATTGTTGTAGGACAGAATGGTTTTGTCTGGGTAACCGGTAAGGAAAAGGATATCGACCATGTTATTGAAGGCCTGCATATCATTGAAAAAGAAGCCCATACAAAAGGACTTACCGACAGGGTAAGTGTTTTTTTAAAGGAAGATTATGAAGATAAACCAGTCGATTCAACAAATTTAGAGATTCTAAATGAACTTCTGGATTAATAATTATTAGCGCCAAGAGTAGAATGAAAGAGGAAAAGAGAATGAGTGAAAAGCCAGAAAAGTTCATAGATGAAAATGGTTTACGTCTTGACGGAAGAAAGATCGACCAAATTCGGGATATTAAAATAGAGATAGGTATACTTAATCGGGCCGATGGTTCATGTTATCTTGAATTTGGTAATAATAAGATAATGGCAGCTGTTTATGGTCCGAGGGAAGTTCATCCCAGACATCAACAAAAAGCTACCAAAGCTATTGTGCGGTATAAATATAATATGGCATCCTTCTCAGTTGAAGACCGTAAACGGCCTGGGCCTGACCGTAGAAGTATAGAGGTATCTAAAGTTAGTCGGGAGGCTTTTGAAAAAGAGATATTCACAGAATTATATCCTAAATCTGCAATTGATATTTTTATTGAGATCTTACAGGCAGATGCAGGAACCAGAACAGCAGCTATCAATGCTGCTTCCTTAGCATTAGCAGATGCAGGCATTCCTATGAGAGGACTTATCTCTTCATGTGCTGTGGGAAAGGTAGATGATACATTGATACTGGACCTGAACAAGGATGAAGATAATTACGGACAGGCTGATATGCCTATAGCCATGTCGACTGATGGGAAGATCACATTATTGCAGATGGACGGTCACCTCACACAGGAAGAGTTCAAAAAGGGACTGGAAATGGCACAACAAGGGTGTAGAGAGATATATGAATTGCAAAGAAAGGCACTTATTGATCATTATAACAACACACAAAAAGAAATAATTCAAGATGCACCTGTTGAGTCTGTAAAGGATATTTCCACGGAGTCTGCAACAGAAGAGGATCCAATCGAGGATCCGGTCATTTCGGATGATGTTCCTGATAATGGAAATACTGTAAATGACGACGAAATCAAGGAGGATATCCCTGATGAAAAAGAAGAAGTTATCCTGGATGAAGATGAGGATAATCCTGCCATAGTGTCTGATGAAACGGAGGATGATACTCTTGAATAAAGAAATAGTTTCAATAATTCAGAAAGATCATTTATATCACCTGATGTTAAAAGGTGAGAGAGCAGATGGTCGTGCTTTTGATGAGTTCAGGGACATATCAATTCAGACAGATTATATTGATAAGGCAGAAGGGTCTGCTAAAGTGGAACTTGGTAACACTAAAGTTATTGTAGGCGTGAAGATCATGCCTGGAACACCGTTCCCGGATACACCGGATTCCGGTGTTATTATTACCAGTGCCGAACTTATTCCTCTTGCATCACCTGAATTTGAATCTGGTCCGCCCAGAGAGAACGCGATAGAGGTTGCAAGGGTAACTGATCGTGGTATTCGTGAATCAGGTGCAATTGATCTGAAAAAATTATGTGTTGTTGAAGGGGAAAAAGTCTGGATGGTATTCATTGATATCCATGTTCTGGATGACTGTGGAAATCTAATGAATGTATCAGCACTGGGTGCAATTGCAGCTCTATTGACTGCTAAAATGCCAAAAGAGCGTTTTGGACTTGGTGAAGATGTTCCACTCCCTATTAGGGATATACCAGTATCTATAACAGCTGTTGATATCGGAGGCGGGATTTTATTTGACCCGACAATTGAAGAAGAAAATGTAGCTGAGTGTAAATTGACAGTGATATTCAATCAGGAAGGTGCAATTTCAGGTATGCAAAAAAGCGGTAACGGATCATTGACATCTGATCAGTTAAATAATATCGTAGAAATATCATGCAAAAAGGCCCAGGAAATACGTAAAAAATTTTTGGAGATTTAAATAATGGTAAAAAAATATACTCGTAAAGGTCACAAAACGCGTTCAGCTGGTAGGTTTGGAGTTCGCTATGGTAGAAAGAACCGCAAACTTGTAGCTGATATCGAAGAACGCATGAGACAGGGCTATAAATGTCCCAGATGCGGGATGATCGCCATACGACGCATTGGTACAGGGATCTGGAACTGCAGAAAATGCGATCATACTTTTGCAGGTGGTACTTATCAGCCTCATTCATCTGTGGGACTCGCAGCTGTCAGGTCAGTAAAGAAGGCAATGGAACCGGATATGCTTTTAAAACAAACAGATTGGAAAATACCAATATCTAAGAAAAGAAAAGATGAGCAGAATGATGAATTAAAAATTAATTTGACAGAAGATATATCTGAAAATGTTTCAGAGGATGTATCGGAGAATATTTCAGAAGATGTATCGGAGAATATTTCAGAGGACATATCTGAAAATGTTTCAGAGGATATATCGGAGAATATTTCAGAGGACATATCTGAGGATCAATCTATCAGGTGAATTTTAATATGTCATATATCTGCACTCGATGTAAACGTGTGGTCGAGATAGATTATGAATCGACAGGTATCAGGTGTCCGTATTGCGGGCATAGGATATTGATCAAAAAAAGACCCACACTCATCAAGAAAATAGAAGCAGTATAACTATAATATTCTGCAAGTGTAATTTAAAATTTTAAAAAACACAGGGGACACAGATAGGAAAATATAGCTTTGAATCCATCAACAAATTTGTGTTTATCTATAATCAGGGGAGTTTGATCTGGAAGTAGAATCTGAATTCGTTTTTAACCTGGGTAAAAATACAACAGCAGTATATAAGTCTCTCTTACCCGAATTGGGAAGTGCGCATCATCGTACTAATACAATTGTTAAAATGCAAGGAGATCTGCTAATACTCAATATTATATCCAGTGACCTGGTCTCTGCGAGAGCTGCCTTAAATGGTTGGTTACGGCTTATCAGGATTGCGACTGAGATGACCGGTGTAATAGAAAGATAAAAGTACTATTGTAGCATGTTGAATCCCAAATTAAATAGGAATAGGTGAGATATTATGAGCCAGGAATTACCACCACAAGTTCAGAACCAACTTTCACAATTACAACAAATGCAACAACAAGCACAGGCTCTCGCTCAACAGAAAAACCAGTTAGAGGTTATGTTGAAAGAGTCTGATATGGCCATTGGAGAACTTGATAAACTTGATGAAAATACAGATGTTTATAAAAATATCGGTAACATTCTTATAAAGACTGACAAAAATAAGACATTCGAAGAATTAAATGAAAAAAAAGAGACTCTTGGTCTTAGACTTCAGACACTAACCAAACAGGAAGAAAGAATTCATAAAAGGTTCACTCAATTACAGGAACAACTCAAAACTTCAGTAGGTTCATCCGGCTACAAGGCTGAATAACCTCCATTACCGGGGGCATTAAAGCCATGGAAGTAGATGAAATCGGTTTTTACAATCGGATTCTGGACTATCAAAATATATTATTTCTCTGCCATCGAAATGCAGATCCGGATGCAATAGGAAGTGCATATACCTTAGCTCAGGCATTTGGTGGAATTGTTGGTATTGTAGATGGATGTAACAGAGTAGCAAAAATGCTTATTAATGAACTCGAGATTGAGATCGTTAATAATCCGGACCCGGGTGATTATGATTTTACTGTAGTAGTTGATACCAGTACACAAGTACAATTAAATGAAATTAAACTTGGAAAATATGCTGTAGTTGACCATCATTCTACATGTTCTCTTAAAGATAATGCTGAGTTTTTTCTCTATAGAAATGCCAGTTCAACAGCAGAAATAGTCTTCAATATCCTCGAATGTATGGAAGCACCTTTAATGAGGAAGCCTGGTATTTCATTAATCGCAGGCATTATTACTGATACAGGGAACTTCAAATATGCTACACCTCAGTCTTTTAGAGTGTTAGCACGGATCATTGAAAAATGTGGTGTGGAATATGGAGAGGTGATTGATATTCTATCGTCCACACCTCAGGATATCAGTATGAGAATAGCTACATTAAAGGCTGCTATGCGTGCTAATATACATCGAATAGATAATATAATCATTGCTACCAGCATTATTAGTTCCTTCGGTGGATCGGCAGCCGGTGTATTGACACATATAGGTGCGGATGTGTCGTATGTGGGTTCAAAGAAGGATGGTATAATCAGGATAAGTGGACGGGCAAGGCGCAGTGGTATTGATGCGGGAGTGAATATGGGTAAGATAATGGAGGAGGTCAGTGAACACTATAATGGTACTGGTGGAGGACATGATGGGGCAGCAGGACTGGATGTGATAGGAGAAGATATCCAGGATGTTCTGGACAAGTGTGTGGGTGTTACGTTGAAGATACTCAAAAATACTCCTGCCGGACGAAATTAATGGTTGTTTTTTCTGATAATTTGCCGGGATCTAAAGGATGATAATGCTGTAGTGTATCCTGTCAATCCTATCTAATATTTTTACGTTTGTGATCGGGTATGGAATTATAATACGTATTTGAATTAATTTTTTTAGACACAGATTAACACTGATTTACACAGATTTATCAAGTGGCAATATTTCATAGTATACCATGTATAACTTGATATACTATGAAAAGTTTCCCTCCCAATACACATATATACTCTCAAGTAATATACTTCAGAGTATATGACATTTATAGGCAGGGAAAGAGAAATCAATATTCTCATGGAGCGATTTACTTCCAGTAAAGCCGAATTTTTAATCATCTATGGAAGAAGGAGAATTGGAAAGACCGAATTAATCAAAAAATTAATAACTACAACTCATCAGGGAATTATTCTAATCGGACGAGAAGAATCTATTAAAATCCAGCTTGATCGATACTCAAAGACACTTGCAGAATATTTACATGTAAAATGGCACAATGAGAACAGAATAGAACATTACGGGATAATAGCAAAAAAGATCAAATCAAAGAAAAGACTGATTGATGCAGGCTATTATGCTTTTGATCTGGAGGATTTTAATAGTGCGTGTAAATAAGAAGAGCTTAAAAGGCAAAGAAGGCGAGATATCCCTTACTCCTGAAAACCTGGACGACCTCTGGCACTTAAAATATATCATTGAGCCTGGTGATCTGGTATTTTCATTGACCAAGCGGCGTATGGAAGGTGCTTCTGATAAAC
>MZXQ01000190.1:0-2284 GCA_002926195.1 Candidatus Methanomarinus sp. HR1
GGACCGGATGGTCAGGTGGATCCTGAATATGTGGACGAATTCACGGAAAAATATGGACTGGACGAACCCCTTTATGTCCAATACTTTACATGGTTAAATAATATTCTACACGGTGATTTTGGATATTCTTATAAAACCGGGCAGCCTGTTTTGGAGCTTGTATTATCGGCATTTCATGCTTCATTAAAATTAGCAATAGTGAGTCTGATCATTTCATTGATCATTTCGATCCCTCTCGGGATCATCTCTGCAATCAAACAGAATTCTCTTACTGATACCTTTTGTATGATCGGTGCAACACTCGGAATTTCCATGCCGAATTTCTGGTTAGGATGCTTACTTATGCTGATCTTTGCAGTTTACCTGAACTGGCTCCCGGCAGCCGGTTACGGAGAGAGCGGGGATCTTGAATATATCATACTACCTGCCATAACACTCGGAGCCAGTTCGGCTGCAATCACTGCAAGATTGATGAGATCAAGTATGGTTGAATCACTCTCACAAGATTATATATTGACCGCCCGTGCAAAAGGCGTATCCGAGAGGATGATCACCTTAAAACATGCTATGAAAAATGCCCTCATTCCGGTTGTAACCATGGTTGGCCTGAACTTTGCTTTTTTACTGAATGGTTCAGCAGTAGTTGAAACTCTTTTTGCCTGGCCAGGTCTTGGGGGATTGACAGTTCNGTTGACATTACCTATAAGTTTATTGATCCGAGGATAAGGTTATAAAAATGAATAATTCACGTTTAAATAACATCATAGGGCATCTTAAAAGAAGTAGATCTGCCACTATTGGTACTATTATTATCACACTGCTCGTTCTTGCTGCTATCTTTGCACCCATATTGGCACCATACGATCCTATCGAAACGAATGTCGATGATCGATTAATGAAGCCCTGTATTGAACATCCCCTTGGAACGGATCACCTTGGCAGAGATGTTTATAGCAGATTATTATACGGTGCAAGGATCTCACTAACCATCGGAATAGTTGTGGTAAGCATATCTGCCTTAATCGGTATTATACTTGGAGTTTATTCAGGATTTTATGGTGGGCTCATTGATTCTACGATCATGCGACTGGTTGATGCTTTTTTAACATTTCCGAGTGTCTTTTTAGCTATAGTGATCGCAGGTGTACTTCAACCGGGTATTACCAGTGTGATAATTGCTTTAATAGTAGTAGGATGGACAAAGTATGCAAGGGTTGGACGAGGTTCGGTATTATCATTAAAAGAGAAAGAATTTGTGGAATCTGCAATATCACTGGGTGTAAATGACCGTTATATCATGTTCCGCCATATATTTCCTAACATTATTACTCCAATAATCATAGTGGCTACACTCGGTATGGCTGATGCAATATTATCATCGGCATCCCTGAGTTTTCTTGGTTTTGGTCCCCAGCCCCCTGCACCGGAATGGGGTGCAATGCTGAATGCCGGGCGCCCGTTTATGCAAACAGATCCATATCTCATGATCTTCCCGGGATTGGCAATAATGATACTGGTACTGGGGTTCAATCTACTGGGAGACGGGCTCAGGGATATACTGGATCCTAAAAAGGAGATTATCGAATGAGCCTGATTGAAATTATCGGTCTAAGTGCCCACTTCCATACCCATGATGGAATTGTTAAGGCAGTTGATAAGATCGATCTGAATATAGAAGAGACAGAGACACTTGGTTTGATCGGTGAGACCGGTAGCGGAAAATCGGTACTGGGACTTTCGATCACACGCCTTTTGCCCCCAACTGCAATAGTAGAGGGAAAGATCATCTACAAGGGAAGAGATATGTTGACTGTTAGTGAGGATGATATAAGAAAGATCAGAGGAGGAGAAATTACCAATATTCTCCAAAATCCGACCACTTCTTTAAATCCTGTCATCAAGATTGGTGAACAGATTGCAGAAGCTATCAGGCTGCATCAGGGACTAAATAAGAAAGAGGCTAAAGAGAAAGCTATTGAAATGCTTGATGCGGTTAAAGTACCATCACCATCCAAACGGGCAGAACAGTATTCACATGAATTCAGTGGTGGAATGAAACAGCGTGTTATGATCGCAATGGGACTTGCCTGTGATCCTTTTCTCATCATAGCAGACGAACCCACTAAAGGACTTGATGTTACTGTAAAAGTACAGATCGTTGATCTGATGAAAGAGATGACAGAACATAAAACAATGTTGCTTATCACCCATGATCTTGGTGTTGCGGCTGCTATGTGCGATCGGATCGCACTGATGTATGCCGGGGAGATAGTGGAATGTGCTA
>MZXQ01000190.1:2401-3071 GCA_002926195.1 Candidatus Methanomarinus sp. HR1
TGAACATTTTGTGAGGTGTTTCAATGCTCGAAGTTGAAGGTTTGACAAAATATTATTCATTTGGAATGATACATAAGCGATATGTTAAGGCAGTTGATGGTGTATCATTTGTAATAAAAAAAGGGGAGACACTGGGACTCGTTGGTGAGAGCGGATGTGGAAAGACAACAGTTAGCAGGTTGATTTTAAGATTGGTAAAACCAACTGGTGGAAAGGTATTATTTGATGATGTTGATCTGTTTGCATTAAAAAGAGAAAAACTGCGTAAGATCAGATCAAGAATGCAGATGATCTTTCAGGATCCCGAATCCTCGCTAAATCCCAGAATAAAGATAAAAGATAGTTTAATAGAACCACTTAAATTGCGCAAGCTACCAAAGAAAGAAATTGAGCAGATGATCCCGGAGTTGATGGAAATAGTCGAACTACTTCCGGAACACCTCAACCGGTATCCATACCAGCTCAGCGGCGGTCAGAACCAGCGTGTCATATTGGCAAGGATCATCGCAGTAAATCCGGATTTCATCATCGCTGATGAGCCGACATCTGCTCTGGATGTCTCTGTTCAGGCACAGATATTGAATATGATGAAGGATATGCAGAAGAAGTATGACCAAACATATTTGTTCATTTCACATGACCTTGATGTTGTGAAGATAATAGCTGATAG
>MZXQ01000190.1:3109-3349 GCA_002926195.1 Candidatus Methanomarinus sp. HR1
CAAGGACTACTATCTGCCTTTGAAGCTACTTCAGGGCTTACTATAAAAGAAAAGAGCGATCTAATAATTTTAAAAGGAGATACACCGAATCCGATAGATATACCTACCGGGTGTAGATTTCATACGCGGTGTCCATATATGGAAGAAAGATGTAAAGTTGAGGAGCCGGAAATGGTTGAAGTGGAAGAAGGACATTTTGTAGCATGCCATTTTTTTAATAGTATATCAAGTATAATTTGA
>MZXQ01000190.1:3460-3766 GCA_002926195.1 Candidatus Methanomarinus sp. HR1
ATGACAAACGAACTAACATTGAATAAAATAACCAATCTTATTGAACACTGGATAGAACACAATAACAGTCATATTGAGAGTTTTAATTCATGGGCCGGAAAAATTGAACAGGCCGATTTTGCACAATCAGCAAAAAATATTACACTAGCGGCTCAGAAAATGAATGAATCCAATGAGCACTTGAAAAGAGCACTTAAAGAATTGTATATTGACGATTAAATACCATGACAAATAAGAAACTATATATATTATGTTTTAAGTATCAGAACCTAAATATTAATTATTACTACTTATATTGAAAAACAT
>MZXQ01000190.1:3864-4226 GCA_002926195.1 Candidatus Methanomarinus sp. HR1
GGAGTGGAATTTTCACTTGGCAACAGTACATATAGCGGAGAAATGGACCAAAATGATACATATACTGTAGGATTTGATATTGATATACCTGATAACGGAAAAATCAAAACTGCAAGAGCGTATTCATACTGGGTATGGAGCAAGAAAGGGCTTGAGGGTATTTATCCGTTAATGGATGTATCGATCAGCCACGATGGGACCACCACACAGGTTTCGCGCTCAGAAATGTATACTGATACTAAAGGATTTGTAGGAAGATATGATTTTTTCTCAGGTGTAGATGTATATGATCTGGATGATCAGATACATGGAGATGGCATATATTCCATATCAATGAAAAATTCAGCAGATGACGGACGCAC
>MZXQ01000190.1:4240-4758 GCA_002926195.1 Candidatus Methanomarinus sp. HR1
GAAGGGTGTGATATGCTCTATGCAGATTATGGTATTACTCCTGAAATGGCTACAACAACAATGTATTTCAAAGGAAAGGTGGATACGGGATCTGTAAATAATGCATCATTGATAACAATATGTCCTTCCGGGGGATATTCGCAGAATGCAAAAGGAACTCGTAACAAGCTTTTTTTTAATGAAAAAACCAGTACCATACCTGTAATAGGAGATATTATCAAAGTACTGTTCGGCAGCGGAAAGATGTGGAAAAATGCATACATAACCAGTGACTCGGTTCAGATAGCCCAGGATGAACGAGATGTTACAAATTACCTCCAGCATGTGGATAATTTTGTCAGCATTCAGGACTGTGGAGATTATATGCTAAGTACAAATGCCGTATTAATACTTGAGAAGGGAAATAATGAACAGGCACCAAACAGTACCAGTGGTTTTGGCTTATTATCAGGGATTGTTCTATTATTAATTGTGTTTGTAGGTTTAAGGAGCAAACGGTGATCACCTATGAATAATAT
>MZXQ01000190.1:4804-6009 GCA_002926195.1 Candidatus Methanomarinus sp. HR1
CTATTATGGGACCATCCGGATCAGGAAAATCCACACTGCTTAATATAATCGGATGCCTTGACCAGCCAAGTACAGGCGAAGTTTATATAGATAATACCAGGATTGATTTCAGGAATGCCGGCAGTCTTGTAAAGCTTCATAGACAGACAATAGGGTTCGTTTTCCAGGCATTCAATCTTATTCCCACAATGAGTGCACTGGAAAATGTGTGTTATCCCATGTATTTTAACAGGATCCCGCGAAAGCAACGAGAATCAAAGGCAGCGAAACTACTGAATTCAGTAGACCTGGGAGGTAGATTACATCATCTTCCTACAGAACTATCAGGCGGTGAACAGCAGCGCGTAGCTATAGCCCGGGCACTTGCAAATGATCCGAGACTAATTCTGGCAGATGAACCGACAGGTAACATCGATTCGAAGACCGGGAAAAAGATAGTAGACCTTATGAACAAAGTAAATAAAGAGCAAGGTATCACATTTATTATTACCACGCATGACCTCAATATGGCCAATAATACCGATCATGTGATAAAGATAGTGGACGGTGAGATCGTTGATTGAAGAATTCTCAATGGCATTCAAGCAGTTGCGCATGAAAAAGGTAAGGACACTGCTGATACTGCTTGGAATCTCTGTAGGTGTTGCCGCTGTTATAGGGGTCACTTCACTTGGAGAAGGAATACGTGTCAATGCAGTAGCAGAGATCCAGAAGTCACATGACCTGACATTAATAGAAGTATCACCCGGGGTCAGTAATGCTGGTATTATCCTGATAACAGATTCAAAAGTACATGCGATCGAGCCATACGGTACAATAGTCTCACCATATGTAATGGATGATTATGTTACTTTAAATAAAACATATTTTGAGGTTCTGGGAATCACAACAGATTACCAGGATGCAAAAGAGCTTGAACTTGAAACAGGCAGTTGGTTTGAAGAAGAGACATACGGGATCGTGCTTGGGAGTGATATTGCAGAGAAATTTGAAAAGATAGAAGAGATCGAAATTGGAGATACCATAGAAGCCAGGATCAGGTTATATGGGATAGAAGGTAAACCGATTGATAAGGATGTGGAATTTACTGTAGTTGGTATATTAGAGCCTACAGGCACGCAGGCAGATGATCAGTCATTTATTGATATTAATATTGCGACCGGGATTGACGAAAAGGATGTGTATAATGGCATTATAGTTAAGGT
>MZXQ01000190.1:6098-8555 GCA_002926195.1 Candidatus Methanomarinus sp. HR1
GGAGCACTTATGATCATCAATACAATGATAGTCTCAGTATATGAACGCACACGTGAGATAGGTATTGCTAAAGCAGTCGGAGCATCACAGACTGATATAATCAGGATATTTCTATCAGAATGCATTATTATAGGGATACTGGGTGGTTTACTGGGTGACTTGTTTGGTATTATTTTTTCAGTGATGATAGATAAAATAGGTAAGCCTTTGCTGGTCATGCAATTAGATATCAGTGAGATCGAACATTTGACTGCTATTAATATGGAAATACTGATTGCCGGATTTTTAATATCCCTGGTCATATCAATAATTTCAGGATTGTACCCGGCATGGAGGGCTTCAAAGCTGGATCCTGTCAAGGCATTGAGACAATTATAGATGGAGTTCGAATATGAATAAGACAATAATTGCAGTGATACTTATCTTTATTTTAGTGGTGGTTTTATATCAGTTCGCACCTGGAGGAGGTTGGCAGGGCGATGGAACACCTCTCTATACAATAGCGCAGGGATGCGTTAATGGAGGGGTATATGTTAAAGGTGGACATGGTATGACATATGAGATACCGTATATAGAGTACTTTGATGTACCTGATGGTGAGGTGGTATATGCCAGATTATACATACCGGTATGGAATTATAAACCTGGTGATACACTGGACTTAACTCTCAACGGCAATAGTCCTAAGATAAACAGCGAACCTGATTATACAGCAGCATGGGGTGTCACAGGATATAGCTGCAATGTCACTGATCATATAATCCAGGGTATGAACGAAGTGCAGGCAGTGTATGACAATCCAAATGGGGGTCCATACTGTATCATGCTGGTTGTAGTCTATGAAGATCCTGATATGCCTCCTGTCCACTTCTGGATAAATGAGGGAAACCATGCACTTGCGTATAAGAATAATATAGATACCAGTACTACAACATTCACAGGTTGTATACCTGGAACGGATGCATTGCTTTATACACTACTGATTGCAGGTACGGAAGGTGAAGTAGACGAACTTTACTTTGATTCATTATTGATCGGCAGTGATGTGGGACGTTCCAACTCAGGAAAATATATTGATCTGGATGTGTTCAATGTGACACTGACCGAACAGGTCAGTGAAGTGCGGTTCGAGCGCGGTGATGAAGGATATCTCCACCCATTCACTTGCGTACTTGTTGCTGAATCCGGATCTCAAACAGATTGTAATAATATTGAGATATATGAGATGCAGGCAGTGAAAGAGAATAGCATTCCGATATCAGTGATCGCTGTATGCCTGATCGTAATCGTAGCTGTTGTAATAAATTATTTGAGGAGGAAAAAAACATGACATGTAGATTTCAGATACTATTATTACTGACACTAATATTTACAGGATCAGTATTTCCTTTTACTGTTAGTGCTGATACAGATACGGATGAAGTAATATTAGTCCATATGGAAATCCCGGTTGATGAAGATAAAGCTAAGAATAAACTGGTAGCCGGAAGTACATGGGAGCGGGCAACGATAACCATTACCAATACGGGCAATATTACTCTTAGTAATGTTACTTCAGTTATCGAAACGCCTGAATATTTAACAATAAATATACCGACCCAGCCTGTCTCAATTGAACAGACCGATCAAATAACAACAGCTTTGATTGGCGATCTTAAACCTCATGATACAGTAACAATTGTTATGGATGTTAAACCGCCAATATCTATTGAATATAAGAAAAATGTGGATATTGAGATTATCACAACCTTTGATACAGGCAAGAATATCTATACACATCCTATATCGATCATACCACCACCGTCAATGGCTTCTTATTTAATTATTGTATTGAGCTTTTTGATCTTTTTTGGCATAATTATCATAGGAAAAAGGTTTGGTGTACTTGAATTGTTTACGACAATTGATCTTATCACAATAGCCCTGATTGCAGCTATTATTGCAGTTGTGCTAAGGTACCTGAGTAAGATGATCAATCTCGGATGGTTCGATGGACTGGTTATAGCAATACCAACGGTAATGCTGATGATAGCTACGCTGCGGCTCGTCAGAAAACCAGGTACAGCTACATTGCTTTTTACAGTAGTACTGCTTATAAGTATGATAATATGGGGGTCTCACATCATGTGGCTTGGATTCTACCTGGCAGAAGGAGTAATAGTTGATCTTCTGGTAGTCATATTTAAAATGGACTATGCAGACAAGCGCAGTACTGCGATCATCTATGGAGTTGCAAGAGGTGTGACAGTAACTTTATTGTTCTATCTGCTATATGCACCTATAGAGTGGAAAATATGTTATGATATGTGGTATATTTATCTGCAGGTCGCAATAGCATGTGTAGGCGGTTTTATAGGAGGTTATCTTGGATATGACACTGCTAATAAAATGGCTGGAGCAAAGTTATAATCCGAACAAAGATTCTTCGAAGCTTCAGTCAATAAAATCAGAGCGCTA
>MZXQ01000019.1 GCA_002926195.1 Candidatus Methanomarinus sp. HR1
GGATTATAATCCGAGCAAAGAACATCCGGGAACCAATTGTCAGATCGAATAGCCCATTTCTCACATCATCGCCTCGAAATCCACTTTTGTAGTGTTAACCTTTGAGCGCATTTTCTGCAACTCATTTTTTAATCTCTTTTCCTCTGTCCTGAGCAGATCAATTATTTCGGACGAGAGGGGGTGTCCGGATTCAACTGCTGCATCCAGGATCGCGCCTGCAAGAGTGGCTTCAAGTTCCATTCCCATCATCATGGCGTAACCCGTATTATCACCAATCCTTACTTCTGCCTCGGTTATCAATACCTCACCAAGATTGAATGCCTGGTTCTTTGCAGTATCTACAAAACGTATCATGATCATACCGCCAATGGGTTTTTTAACCACATCGACGTTAGTATCTTTGAGTATTTTCTTTGCCATCTCGCATATCTGTATTTTATTAGCACGTGCCATTAACTCAAATCGTTTATCCTGGCTCATTTTATCCCTCTTTATTTATTACCGATTCAATCATCAATTCTTGACCACCATCAGGAAACACATGGTAGACCCGTAATTTCTCATCAATCTCAATCAAATTGTAGCATTGTGTTGTTCTCGCCTTGATCTTATCTGAACATGCTGTTCCGGCGTTTATGATAAACATATCATTAAGTTTCCAGACCCATGGCACATGTTTGTGCCCGCACAATACTATATTAACACCACACCGGTTGATCAGATCAAGCACGTCCCCTGAATCCACAGGAATTTCTTCTTCTCTTCCTGTCATCGGAATCGGGATAAGATGATGATGGAGTGCAAAAATTTTAATTTCAGATTTATTATAATTATTTGCAATCCAGTCATACATCTCCCTGCCGATGTGTCCATCATCAATGTCGGGCTGGGATGAATCCACTCCGACAACGGTAACCCCTTTATGTGATAAATATGAAAATCTTGCTCCAAAGAAATCTTCAAACAACAAATACCCAACATTTCTTGAGTCATGGTTTCCAGGAACTATTACCTTATTCTGGCAATTGATCAGATCAATGTACTCTTTTGCTTCCTTGAATTCAGGATAAGAGCCATTCTGGGTCATGTCCCCTGTGATCACCACGATATCCGGAGATATTTTATTAATGCCCTTTATTACATTATTAGCAACATCAACAAGAAAGTGTGAAACTGAAACATGAATATCCGAAAGATGTACGATCCGTATCATTTAATCACTCCGATGGACACTTTATCGCATGATATGTATATATAGTTAATCCCAATAAATATATAGATTCGCTATATTATGTGTAGTAGATAATAATATATATAGTTTCTATTAATTTATATACAGGCCGTCTCAAAACTAGAATTTTCATGGAAAAGGAGTATCTATTTCAAAAAGTATGTATCCACTTCAAAAAGTATGGTATTTTGATATTTGTGATCGGTTAAGGAATTTTAATCTGTGTTAATCTGTGTCTGAAAAAAATAATTTCTGATTTTATCAAGATTACTTTCTATTCTATATAGTGTATAACCCTGGATAAGAATCGTAAGCAATGTACACTTTCTTGTTAGAATTTACTTTTTTTTAGACACAGATTAACACGGATTTACACAGATTTCTCAAGAGGCAATATTTCATTAAAAAAATTATTAAATTATCATGATTCTTAAAGAGGAATTAATTACCCTTAGATTTAAAGTGGATACAAAAGTATGGTCAAATACAAGATTAAAATCCGAACATTCGCGATGATTTTGTTCTTTTCACATATTATTTAACATGTTTCCTCACTAATATCATAATACTTAAATAATATGAAAAAAATTGGCAGTTATGAATTCTACTGAAACTGAATCCATACTTAAAAAAGCTATACAGTTCCATGGACACCAGTGTCCGGGACTCGCAATTGGAATACAGGTATCCAAAGCCGTATTACAGGAACTTGGAAAACCAGCCAGGGATGAAGAGATGGTTGCGATCGTTGAAAATAATTCATGTGGTCTTGATGCCATTCAATTACTCACAGGGTGTACATTCGGAAAAGGAAATTTGATATTCAATGATTTTGGTAAATATGTCTATACTTTCATGAACCGTGAAAATCAAAAAGCACTGCGCATTTCTGTAAACAAAGATGTCATCAAGATGGATAAGGAACATCTGGAACTTTTTGCAAAGATCAAGGAAAATACAGCCAGTCCCGAAGAACAAGAGAAATTCAAACAACTGCATATTAACAAAAGCAAAGAGATACTTAAAATTCCTCCGGAAGATCTGATGGTCATAAAAAAGATTGATTTTTCCCCGCCGCCTATGGCAAGACTCCATGATTCCGTAGATTGCGCCGTATGTGGCGAATCAGTAATGGAAACAAAGATCAGACTGTTGAATAGTGAGCCCCATTGCATCCCGTGTTTTGAAAAAGAAATCAGGAGCTAATATAATGAATTTGAAAAAGATGATTATTACATCCATGATTATTTGTCTATGTTTATTTACACAAATAATAAGTGGCGAATCCACAACAGATAGCGATGTTGAAAACGAACTTAGAATCGCTGATAAAGCTGGCGACTGGGGATATCCGAATCCATATCTGGGATATGCAAGAGGACCTGGATATATGCGTATGCATTTTATCTTTGATACACTTGTATGGAAGAACGAAACAACACAGTACATTCCCCTACTTGCAGAAAACTGGGAATATCTAAGTGAAGAGGATGCTTATGTGTTTCATCTGAACAAGGACGCAAAATGGCATGACATGAAACCATTAACTGCCGAAGATATTGTTTTTACCATACAATACATGAAAGAACATCCTTACGGATGGATCGTTCTGGATAGCGTGGATAGAGGAGAAGCACTTGATGAGCATACAGTAAAGATTCACATGAACGGTCCCTATGCACCGTTCATGGAAGATATAGGCGGCACAATGCCAATCCTTCCTGAACATATCTGGAAAGATGTTGAGAATCCGATGGACTTTACAGATGAGACTGCATTTATCGGATCAGGACCCTATACATATGTTGATTTCAGCAAAGAGCATGGTACATATCAGTACAGATCATTTGATGAGTATTATCTTGGGAAACCCATTATTGATCAGTTGATATATGTGAAAACAGGCGATCCTCAAATGAGCCTGCAACGTAACGAGGTCGACTTTGCCTCCATTAAGCCTGATTTTATAGAGCCAATGAAAGAGAAAGGTTTTATAGTGATCAAAGGCCCGCATTACTGGAATAAAAAATTGATGATAAACCATAATATTGAGCCACTTGATAATATCACCTTCAGGCAGGCACTGGCCTATGCCATCAATCAAAGCGAATTCGTAGACAAATCACTCAGAGGGCATGGAAAACCAGCAAGTTACGGACTGATCTCATCTGAATGTGAATGGATAAGCCCGAATGTGCCTGACTACCCTTATGACCTTGATAAAGCAATGGAACTGATCACCTCACTTGGATACGAACTAAAGGATGGTTTCTTCATGAAAAACGGAGAGACTCTGGAACTCCAGATACTGGTCTCCATGATCAGTACCGGAGGAGAGGCCACACCTGACAGAGACGGTGAGATCATTAAGAACCAGCTTGAAAAGGCAGGAATAAAGGTAGACCTGACATCACTTGATACCAAGATAGTAGATACAAAAGTGATAAACTGGGACTTCGAACTGGCGATCTCAGGTCATGGAGCCATTGGCGGTGATCCTAAGATACTATATGAAAAGACCATTCAAGTATCAGGTACCAAACCAAGTCCTAATTGTGCAAGATATAATAAAAGTGAAGAGTTGAACGAACTGCTTGATGGTGTGATACATGAGATGGATCCGCAAAAGAGAAAAGAAATAGTATTCGAGGCACAGAATGTCTATGCCAGGGAACTACCGGCAATATCACTATATTATCCTACCTGGTATAATGCATATGATCCGGACGCAGGAGTTGAGTGGTTCTATACAATAGGAGGAGTTGCTAAAGGAATTCCGATACCGCAGAATAAACTTGCACTGTTAGGAACAACAGTTGCGAAAGGAGGAGGAGAAATAACAGATTCAACCTCAATACCTGTTGAAAATGAAACAGAAAGTTCTCCGCTTATTCCGTGTATTTCTGTGATCGCACTCCTGTTAGCATTCTTCGTAATACGAATAAAAAGATCATAAAGGAAAAACCACCCCGATGAAAAAAGAAAATTCTTCATCTGGTCGGAATTTATTGAGTATATATCGTATTAAATATATACTATCAAAAAGATGGGTAAAAATAGCCACAGTATATCTGATGACGCTTTTTATCCTTCTTTTTATAAATTTTATACTCCCGCGGTTATTGCCAGGAGATGTGATCATTGCTATGTACAGCGGTCAGGAATTGTTGATCACTGATGAACTATACAATGAATTGATTGTACTTCATGGACTTGATAAACCTCTTATTGAGCAGTTTTACACATATATTACACAGCTCGCACACGGGGATCTTGGATATTCATATGTACATCGCGCATCTACAATTGACCTGATCATGAAAGCGCTCCCGTGGACACTCTTGCTTGTATTAAGTTCCTTTATTCTATCATCTATTGCCGGGATCATACTCGGTGTTGAGAGTTCCTGGAGGCGCGGCGGTAGGTTCGACAGATTACTACTTATGTTCTTGCTGTTTATAGACGGTATTCCATCTCTTGCACTTGGTATCATGTTCCTCTCAGTATTCAGTTTGTATTGTGGCTGGTTTCCGACAGCAGGTGCTATAACACCATATTCAGATGAAACCGGGATTACTTATATAATAGATGTTCTATGGCACCTGATACTGCCACTCAGCGCACTTACGTTATCACAGTTACCTGGTGATTATCTTTTGATCAGGAGTAGTATGTTGCTTACAATCAGGGAACCTTTTGTGCTTACAGCTCGTGCAAAAGGTATCAAGGAGCGCAGAATAAAATATTTGCATACTGCGAGAAATGCAATATTGCCCTTTTTCACACGTATTGGTATAAGAGTAGTGTATGTTATTACAGGCGTGCTTTTTATTGAAACTATCTTTGCATACCCGGGACTCGGGCTTCTGACATATGAAGCGATATCAAACCGAGATCTACCGTTGATGCAAGGAATTTTTACCATATCTGTAATTCTGGTGCTCTTGGTTAATATTATTGTTGATTTATCATACAAAAAGATCGATCCGAGGATTGAATATGCATAATAGTTATTTAAAGCAATTCAAACAGAACAAGATTGGCATGACCGGGTTAATCATGTTTTTATTCCTTTCATTATTAGCGATCTTTGCTCCGGTTATTGCACCTCATGACCCATGGGATTATTCTTTTGAGTGTTTTCTGCCCCCATCAATAGATCATCTGCTCGGAACCAATGATATTGGTTATGATATATTCAGTGAATTATTATGGTCACTTAGAACTTCAATTTTCTTTGGTATATCAGTTGGAGCCATTGCCAGCACTATCGGACTCCTGGTCGGTGTTTCTGCGGCAATTAACGGTGGATTATATGATATTATTGTTATGAGGATTGCAGATGCACTGCTTGCGATCCCCACAATTATGGTATTAATACTAATAGCAGCATATTTCAAGCCTTCTAATATTGTATTAATTATTGCACTCTCGCTTATTATCTGGCAGACCACAGCAAGAGGGGCCAGGGCTCAAACCCTATCGCTTAAGTCAAAACTTCATATAAAAGCGGCCAGTAATATGGGTGCATCTACTTCCTATATTATGTCCAAACATATCTTACCAGAACTTTTTCCACTATTTGCGATGGGTTTTGTCACAAAAGTTCGAATAGCTGTATTTATGGAAGCCGGACTCTCATTTCTCGGGATATTTGATCCGACAACGAAAAGTCTTGGGGTCATGATGAATTATGCAATGCGTTATCTATACCTGGATGTATGGTATAACTGGCTGCTTCCTACTGTTCTTTCACTTTCAATGATCATTATTTCACTTGCACTGATATCGTATGCAATAGAAGAAATATTTGATCCGAGGCTAAGGAGGGATAATATTGCTTAAATTTAAGAATCTTAATGTACAATATCGAATCTCAGATACGTCTAATGCTTCTGATAAAAGTATTATTGCACTGGATAATATATCCCTGAATGTAAATAAAGGGGAATGTGTTTCTATAATAGGAGAATCCGGTTCAGGCAAATCCACGCTCGCACTTGCATCTATGAAATTACTCTCACCTAATGCCTCGATGAGTGGTAGTATACTCTTAGATGATATTGATATTTCAAATCTGACTGATAAGGAGATGGAGAATATCAGGTGGAATAAGATCTCGTTGGTATTCCAGAACTATGGTGATGTATTAAATCCGGTCCATAAGATCATAGACCAGATCGCTGAACCGCTGATAAAGAACGGGGAATCTCGCAGTGTTGCGCTGGACAGATCCCTGGAAATGATAGATTATTTAAAAATAAAACCGGGACGTTCTACTTTATTTCCTCACCAGATCAGTGCTGGTGAGAGGCAGCGGGTTCTTATAGCAATGGCCCTGATCACTGATCCTGACATCCTTGTAATGGATGAACCGGCTGCATCAGTAGATGCTATCACAAGATCACATCTTGTCAACATAATACAACAACAGGTAAAAGCACAAAAAGCAGTGCTGATGATCACTCATGATCTTTCGTTTGCAACTCTGTGCTCAGATCGTATAGTAGTACTCTATTCAGGTAATATTATTGAATCTCTTCCATCCGCAGAACTAATGGATTCCCAGGAGCATCCGTATACCCGTGCCCTTGTACGCTCATTTCCGTTGATGGAGCGTACTAAAGAGCTTGCAGGCGTTAGAGGAATACCACCCTCGCAATTCCTTGAAAATAAACCGAAGGGCTGTATCTTTGCGCCAAGATGTACACAATCTATTGAAGTATGTTTCCAAAAACGGCCAAAAGCCAAACTTAAGGGTCTCAATGGCCAGAGTGAATTTTTTGTGATGTGTCACCGCGGAGGTATAGCGACTATGGTATCTGTGAAAAACATAAATAAATCGTATAAAGATATTACGGTTCTAAGAAATATTTCTCTTACACTTGATGAGGGAGAGATACTTGCACTTGTAGGAGAGACGGGATCCGGAAAAACCACACTTGCATATCTTATCGCAGGCACTATCAAACTGGATAGCGGTGAGATCTTATTTCGAAAAAAGAAGGTTGAAGAGATTGAAAAATTAGAATTTTCAAAGAAAGTTGGAATAATTTATCAATCCCCACGAGATTCGATCAGTCACAGGTTCAATATATTTGAAGCAATTGCAGAACCACTTAAAATACATGGATTATTTAATGGTGGATCTGCAGATAAGATTGAAAAAGCTTTAAGAGAAGTTCAATTACCAGTTGATGAGTTTTTTATGAAAAAATATCCACATGAATTGAGTGGAGGGGAATTACAGCGTGTAGCTATTGCAAGAGCATTGATCCTGGAACCTGATCTGCTCATTGCAGATGAATCCACATCTTTTCTTGATCCGAGTGTCCAGGCAAAAATATTGAAATTACTGCTGGATCTGCAGAACGAGCACGGAATTTCTATGATATTCATAACACATGATATTGGAGTTGCACGTAAAGTAAGTGATAGAATTGCGGTATTGTATAATGGCAGGATCGTGGAAAATGCACCGTCACATCGTATAATTGAGAATCCGCAGCATGAGTATACGAAATTTTTAATAGATGCTTTGCGTGGGAGTAAGATTATAAAATGATCAATTCATTGGACCAAGAAGCAGCTGGTATTATGGATGAATTGTTGACATAATCTGAGAAAAACCAGTGCAGTGACCATTTTTTGATGTTATTGGCAAACAAGCCTTTTTATAGTATATCAAGTATAACTTGATGTACTCAAGAAAATCCGACCGAAAGGAGGGTTTGTTCTGTTTTAATATACATATAAGAAATGGACGTTTTGTCGATGCTAAAAATACTCCCTATATGCCTTAAAATAATAAATAGAATACTATTTCCTATCATCATCATTTTTTTTTATCCTAAGATTGAATACTGGCATGATAAGGGTGATTTACGAAACGTCAATAGCCATTTATCAGGATATTTTAAAGTTACTACTATTGAGCTTTTAGAAAGACCGATGTCACATAAGGAGATCTTACAATTAGTATATAACTTTAAAATAAGACTGGGGGATTTAATTGATAAGGAGGATACTGAAATAGACCTTGATAAGGATATTACTTTTGCTATTGAACATGGTATAATCGAAGAAAAAGATGGAAAAGTTTTTCTGACTTTAAGAGGTAGGGAAATAGCAAAATTTTTACAAAAAATAGTTAATATTGTAATGGATACTTTTTTTTCAGAAAAAATGGTTTCTATTATTAGCATATCAGTACTTGTTTTATTAGCAGTTTTAAAAATACAACTTGGTATGGCCTCTGATTCTGCCAGTCTGATAGCAGATGGAATTAATAATATGATGGGGTCTTTGTCATATATTTTTTACTGGCTGGCAAGTACATCTGCTTTGTTCGGTAAATATCTTATTGCCCCTATGATAGCTGTTCTTGCAATGTTTGGATTGAAAAAATTTGATAAAAATAAAATATTAGCATTGTATTATATAATCATGATGTTTATCTCATTTTATGCGATAGCAATGGCAACTACTAATAAAATTAAGAATCCCGGGCCGGTAGAACAAAGTATTAATGTTTTTATCTTTTCAGCATTAAGTGCCCTTATCATGCTTATTCTTTCCATTTACCAATTTGAATCCGGAATGAAGCTCTCAAATTTCTTACTTATGTGCCGGTCAATTGCCTCACGTAATAATTGCTTCACGTCACTTCTTATCTGCTTTGTGATCGTTCTTTCTATTCTCGCACAAATATTCAATATCACCTGGCTATATTATGGAGATGCTATAGCATCTGTGATTATTGGTTTTTTAATTCTTTTTAGTGCACTGGAAATGAGCCATGAATTATTAAAATCGAGAAGTAAACGTACGATTGTTTCTCATTTTATGGGAAGAGCAGAAAAAAAAGCAGAAAAAAAGGTTATAATGAGATGGATTATAGGACTACTAAGAGAAACTCCACTTACCAAACAGCAACTTGAGGAGAGGTTCACACAGAAGTTCTCAAAGGAAACACCTAAGGTCCTCATGATATCAGGATTTGGTTACAATTCCAAAAGCTTTGTGAATATGGGTCAGTATCTGGATCAGCTTATAAAAGAAAAAAAGCTTATCCTTAAGACGGATAATAAATATTACTTGCCACTGATGTAAAATAATTATTACTATTAGAATGCAAGAGTTGTTAAAGCTAATTTGATAGTAAAAGTGGTTATGAATAAATGAGTTAAAAGTTTATAAAAGTGGATATATTAAATATCAATTCATCAAAATAGGGGAACATTAATCTGGAATTAATTTTATTGTAACTTGACTGATAAATGGATGGCTTCATGCTCGGATGGGACGGTAACAAGATATTAAGGAAAATAAAAAATGGACGCCACATACTCGTTATTTGGGATATTAAGAGAAAATAAAGTGAGATTGCTAATTATTTTTGTAACAATTTCGGTCTTTCTGATAGCATTAAACGGCCTCTTCAGTCCATTTACGTTATACGGAGGCAGTTGGGTTCATATACAAGCTGAAAAACCTCTGAATGTTGATGAAATGCGACAAATGGTATTATTGATAGAAAAGGAATTGCATGAATTAGGGTATGAGGAAATAAATGTGGGATATGTGGGAGATATCTTTATTTTGATTGACATAGCAGGTGTTGACATAGAAGAAACTCAGTATATTTTTGAAATTATTTCCGAATCAAATGTATTACCATCAAAAATAAATATGATAGATTTTGGGGAAATTACAAGACAACCAAACCCAATATTAAATTTGTTTATACTTTATTTTTTAGCGGCTATTACTACTGGACTATTTTTATATCACAGGTATAAAAACCATAAAATAAGTATAGTTGGTATAATCACGGTTTTAAGTACGATTATTATAACACCTTTCGGATTTGCCTCACTTATCAATTTGAAAATCTCTGGAGATTTAATAGAAATGGCAATCATTATGACTATCCCGACCGCTATTGCTTTAGAGAACCATGTTTCTACTACAGATAGCGTTTTCTTTGGAAAAGAAAAACCTAAAAAATCACGAATGAAATACCTTATATTTCTAATTATTACAGTCTGTGCGATCAGGTTTGTCACATCAGTCATAGGAATGCATGAATTGCATTTTATTACTTCCTCATTATTGGCAGTATTTTTTTGGATTTTTCCTCAAGTTGTAATGTCTTTTTTTATTGTCTTCGTTATAACTGGGCCAGCTTACGTAAAAATCATTCACAAATTAAAATACACTTTTAATAACAAGTCTTGAAATAATCTTATCAGTAACTGTTTTTCTCCCTTTTAATAAATCAATTATAACATTGGTATCAATGCATACCATTTATGTGCTCTGCTGTTTCATTTGTTCCAGAAATTCATAAGTATGGTATAAAATTTTAATTGTCTGGTATTTCATATATCTTAAAGACTGCATACAAAAATAAAATGTTTTTGTTACAGAGTCTTTATTCATCACACTCTATCTCAGTATGAAAAGTTCCATTTTTTTCACACCAACACTTTATTTTCCCACCAACCACCCGATCAATCGAAAGATATAAATACCAATAACACCAATTTAAAATCGAGTCTGTGTAAATATAGACTGGTTTGGAGATAATTAAACAATGAACAAATAAGGTGAAAAATATGGCAGAACAAATTGTTAATGAATCGTCTGCGGATGATGACACAGTCATTAATGTCATCGATGTAAGGAAAAGTTATCAAATAGGAGGTATGGAAATACCAATCCTCAATGGCATTGATCTCACAGTCAGATCCGGTGAATTCCTTGCGATTATGGGACCGTCGGGTTCTGGTGATGTACAGGCGTAAGAAACAACAGCATTATAGAAGTGAGTAAGCACACCAGGATTTCTATATCCAAAACGAATAAAGAAGGAAAATTGTATGATAATTGAAACCGCTAAAGTCAGTTATGATATTG
>MZXQ01000189.1:0-1218 GCA_002926195.1 Candidatus Methanomarinus sp. HR1
AAAAAAAACTCAGGGTAATCTGAATGAAATGCTATATAAAGGCTGGTAACGCTTAACAGAATCAGATATTAAGATCTATCAATTAATAAGTGATATCATGAAATCGGAAATGACAAGTGTAGATGTTGCTGCTATTGTATCTGAATTAAATACAGACACAATGACATTAATAGATGCAAAGATAGGAAAGATCTACCAGACCGGTGATGATGAGATCAGAATAACCTTAAATATTTACCAACAGGGCAGACACCATCTGGTGATCCAGGCAGGCAAGCGAATTCATTTTACTCAATACCCACGTCCTGCACCTAAACTCCCCGGCCCCTTCCCGATGCTGCTTAGAAAGCATATTATCAGTGGCAGGATAACCCAGATCTCTCAGTATGACTTTGACAGGATCATAGAGATCACCATTATAAGGGCCGGGATCGTCACAAAATTGATCATCGAATTATTTGCCAGGGGTAATATTATGCTAGCAGATACTCAAGGCCGCATTATTCAGCCACTAAAGCCAGTAAGCTTTAAAGACAGGAAGCTTCGAAGAGGTGAGATATATGAACTGCCGCCTCCCCAGCTAAGTCCCCTTGATATTTCAGTTGGAGCACTTGAACCGATTTTTAATGAATCAAAGAGCGACATAGTACGCACGATCGCCACCAGGTTGAACATAGGAGGAGTACTGGCTGAAGAGGTGTGTCTAAGAGCAGGTATTGATAAGCATATTACTGCAAGTGAAGTATCTGATCTTGAAAGTCTGCATGTAGCCATCAATGAAGTATTTAACCCTATTAAAAAAGGAGAACTCGATCCTCAGATCGTAATCAAGGAAGGTAAAAACATTGATGTGATACCGTTTGGACTCCAGCAATATCAAAACCTTGATATATTGCAGTTTAAGAGTTTCAGTCAGGCACTTGATGAATATTTTAATGAAGGTGTCAAGCCGGCAGCTCCGCATGAAATAGCAATTGAAAAAAAGGAAAATATGCTTGAAAGACGTTTGCGCCAGCAACATGATGCTATTGAAAAGTTCACAAAACAACAGGCTAAACTCAAAGCTAAAGGAGAATTGTTATATGCTCACTACCAGACAGTTGAAGAGATATTAAAAATCATCAATGATGCAAGGCAGCGCTTTAGCTGGGATGAGATTAAACATAGACTCAAGAATGCGGATAACCCCCAGGCTAAACTGATAAGGTCCATTGACCC
>MZXQ01000189.1:1234-6313 GCA_002926195.1 Candidatus Methanomarinus sp. HR1
CGCAACGCCCAGATTTTTTATGATAAAGCAAAGAAGACCGCTAAAAAGAGATCAGGTGCCCTGAATGCCATTACTATAACCCAGGACCTGATTAAAAAAAGAGATAAAAATCATGATAAGGACCACTTATCTGGTAAAAGAGGTAAAGTCAAGGTAAAACCCCGCTGGTATGACAGGTTCAAATGGTTCGAATCCTCTGACGGATTCTTAGTAGTCGGCGGTCGTGATGTAAGCACTAATGAAGATGTGGTTAGAAAATATATGGAAAAAAGGGATGTATTTTTCCATACCGAATCTCCGGGTTCGCCTGCCGTAGTTATCAAGACCCAGGGGAAACAAGTACCCCAAACAACTCTTAAAGAGAGCGCAGAGTTTGTAATATCCAATTCAAGTGTGTGGAAATCAGATAGAATAGAGGGTGATTGTTACTGGGTAATGCCTGATCAGGTATCTAAAACACCCGAACCGGGTGAGTTTCTACCCAGAGGATCGTTTGTTATCAGAGGCAAACGAAATTTCATAAAAACTACAGTGAATGCGGCTGTCGGTATACAGACTAAGGGTAATATCAGACTTGTGGGTGGGCCGACAAGTGCTGTAAGTAATCTGGCTGAGTATATGATCGAAGTGGAACAGGGTGAATTCAACCAGAGCGATATTGCTAAGAAGATCTATAAGTTATTTGTGGATAAAGTGGGAGATAGACAATTTGTAAAATCTATTGCTTCGCCGGATAAGATTGCTATGATGCTGCCGCCGGGGAATTCAAGGATAAAACACCAATAAGGGATAATATTAAAACCTTAAACGTAGTCTTATAATAAAATGGGGCAATGCTTATGCAACAACTCGATGAAATTTTAAAACAGTTCTCAAATGCTCACGGTGTCTCGGGATACGAAAGTAATGTAAGAGAACTCCTACAAGAATACTTAAGACCATATGTTGATGAGATCAAAACAGATAAAATGGGCAACCTCATTGCCACACGAAAAGGCAGTTCTCCGAGTGTTATGATCGCTGCACATATGGACGAGATAGGGCTTATGTGTAAATATGTGGACGATAAAGGCTTTATTCGTTTTGTAAAACTGGGAGGCTGGTTTGACCAGACCCTCCACAGCCAGAGGGTTATTGTCCATACTGAAAAAGGAGACATATATGGTGTTATCGGTGCTAAACCACCGCATGCTATGAAGGATGAAGATCGAAAAAAGCCTGTGGAAGCTGAAGAAATGTTCATAGATATCGGTGCTAAGGATCCGGCTGATGCAATGGCCCATGGAGTGATCCCTGGTGTGACAGTCACTATGGACCGCCAATATGCCCATCTGGCAAATAACAGGATCACAGGTAAATGCCTTGATGATCGTGCTGGTATTGTGATGATGATAGAAGCCATGCGTCTGCTCAATGAATGGAATGTCGATTCAACAGTCTATGCAGTAGGTACTGTCCAGGAAGAAGTAGGCCTTAAAGGTGCTAAGATAAGTGCTTTTGATCTTGATCCTGATGTGGCTTTGGTAACAGATGTCACAGTTTCGGGCGACCATCCTGGTATTGAAAAGAAACACAGTGCTATCGAAATGAGCAAAGGACCTGCGGTTACTATTATAGATGCTGGCGGAAGAGGTCTGATCGCAACTGAGAAAGTGATCAAATGGACAAAGGAAACTGCAAAGGAGTACAATATTGACATCCAGTTAGATGTAGCTGAAGGAGGGACTACCGATGCCACAGCTATTCACCTGACCAAATCAGGTATTCCTACATCGGTAATTAATATTCCATCAAGATATATTCATTCTCCTGTGGAAGTAATTGACCTTGAAGATCTTAAAGCAGGAGCGCAACTGCTGGCCAGATCCGTTGAAACAGCTTCTAAGTATTTTTAATTAATGAAAATATTAATAATAGGAGTCAATACACGCCATATAGCCTGTTCTGCCAGACAGGCCGGACATACTGTTTTTTCACTGGATAGTTTCGGTGATATTGACCTTAAGTCCTGTTGTGAAAAACTTTTAATCCTGGATATACCTGATCTATATAACCTTGAAATAGATAAGGTAAAATCCAGGTTAGTACCGTTGATCAAATCAATGCTGCCTGTTGATGCTGTGGTTCTTGGTCCCGGATTTGAACATGAAGGAAACTGGATCAGGGAAATAACCGAAAGTAAGGTTCAATTGCTAAACAATTCAACCCATGTCTTTACCAACGTTTCTGATAAGGTCTTAATGGCAGAGAAATTAAAGAGTTTGAATATTCCACATCCTTATACAGTTCCTATGGACTTAATAAACATACCTGATGATTGGAAGAAAGAATATCCTGTGGTAATAAAACCAAGATGTGGAGCAGGAGGAATGAAAAATATACCAGTGAAAGATAAACATGATCTTAAATTAACAATAGATGAAATCAAAGGTTATAAAGATCAGTATCTGCTTCAGGAATATGTCAGTGGAATTATAGCAAGTGTTTCTGTAATATCAACAGGAAAAAAGGCCATGGCTGTGGCTGTTAATGAACATCTTGCCGGAGTCAAAGGACTCACTGAAATGCCGTTTGCTTATTGTGGTAATATAACTCCGTATTTGGGAGAATATAATGAATGGATGTGCCGGATTGCAGTGGACCTTGCATTAAAGATGGAATTGGTTGGGTCAATTGGTGTTGATTTTATTATATCAGATAACAGGCAGGTAGTATTGGAAGTAAATCCCAGGATCCAGGGAAGTATTGATACTGTTGAATTGTCAACAGGATTAAATATTTTTCAGGCACATTATAATGCATTTAATGGAATATTGCCTGAAATTGAAGAAGCACCTAATAAATATAAATGCTATTCTATAAGAACGATATTTTTTACACCCAATGAAATTAGTATAAGCGATGACATATTTAATTTTTTAATACAATATTTCAAGCAAGGCAAAATTGCTGATATACCTGCTAAAGGGACTATATTACATAGGAATGAACCAGTAGTATCTTTCATATCAGATGGAAATAGTAAAATTGAAGTAATTCATAAAGCCCAAGAATTTATTACAGATCTAAAGATTGCATCATCATAGAATTAACTCGGAAGATTAAAGTCATAATAAATCAAATGAGTACATTGGTGATATTTTGGTAGATCTGGAAGATTCGGTATTACAAGGTCTTTTACTTAATCTTGTTGGTGAAGAAGGGATAAAAGTAATTACAAACATGCCTGAAGGAGAAGTTACTGATGAAGAAGTATCTCAGGTAACAGATGTTGCATTGAATGTTGTTAGGCGCACTTTATATATTCTTTTTGAAAATAGACTTGCATTTTATAGACGTGAAAGGAATAAAGATAGCGGATGGTTAACATATCTATGGAAACTTGATCTTAGTGGAATAAATAATCTGCTTGATGATCAATTAATCAAACTGATAAAGAACCTTAAAACAAAGCTGGCTTTTGAAGATAATAATATGTTCTATATATGCAATAATAATTGTGGGCGTTTTGTTTTTGATGTAGTATCAGAGACAGAATTTTTATGTCCCATCTGTGGAGATGATGTTATTTTCCAGGATAATGAAGTTGTTAAACAATGTCTGATAAAACGTATAAATGAGCTGGAAGATCCATGATACCTGATGAGNNNCTACATTGTCAGATAGTGGCAGATCATGCCCGATCAATAGCTAATAGGATAAAGGAAAATGGTTATTCGATAGATATAGAACTTGTTGTTATTGGAGCAATACTTCATGATATTGGACGGTCCAGGACACATGATATACGACATGGGATCGAAGGTGCATATCTGTGTGAAAAATACGGATTGGATGAGAGGATAATTCGTATTATTAAAACACATATAGGGGCCGGGATATCATCTGATGATGCAATAGCATTGGGTTTACCTGCCGGTGACTATGTACCTAAAAACCTGGAAGAAAAAATAGTAGCCCATGCTGATAATATGGTAGAGGATGATACTATTGTCTCAATTTCAACAAAGATAAAAATATTGCAAAAAAAGGGACGGGATGAAAAAGTAATTAGAAGAATAGTTGCATTAAATGATGAGATTACAAAAATGATGAACTAAAGATTTTCAGGATCATTTTTTAGTATTGCAGTCCACCACCATAATGCCATGTCTATCAAATCTTTACTGAATTGACCTGAAATGCGGTATTCTCCATTCCTGTTGGTTATTAAACCAGCACCTAAAAGTTTATTCCTCATTGAATAAAAAGAAGCTTTGCCAATACCTAAATCTTGTGATATTTGTTTCCATTCACTTGCTTTGATAGGGTTATTGTGATTTTGACGTTCTTCTATTTCTAATAAAAATTTTTTACCATTAGCAGCAGTTTTTTCTTCCTGGAATAGACGACGCATGAGTTCATGATAAGGATCCCTTGAATGACTTACCCTGGAATTTGATTCCGAGCGTATCATAATTGTAGTAGATGTCCTGGGCGCATCTTTTACTAGTGTCAATTGAATAATCCTCTGTTTCGTTAAATTTGTCGGTAGATGCTCGCTTTCCTTACGTCAACTCAAATATCTTAGACTACGTCTAAGGAATCCGGTAAAACCGGATTAATAGGCAAATTTATACTTCTTAACATATCAAAAAGTATTTTGATTTAATATTATTAATGGTAATCATTTACGGCTATTACAGTCGATTTTTTAAGTGCTGATTGCACCAGATCTGAATAATTCTCATTTAGACTATATTCTATAGGTGTTTTATATGATTCTTTGTGAGCCCTAAGTATCCCCAATTTTGAATGAATATAACCGATCATTGAAGCAACAACATTTTGTGAGACATCATATTCTTTTGAAAGAATTGAATAAATCTTTTCTACAGTTGCCTTTTTTAATGAAATAAAAACATTCAGGATCTTGTTTCTAATACCATTAACATCCAGCTCTAGATATTTTTCTAATCGCTGTTTGATCTTCTGTCTTAGTAATCCCATATTAATGCCCCTCATTAGAGTATTATGATAATTTTCATCTACTCACATTATATTTTCTATTTTAACACATATATAGATTTCTAATTCTAC
>MZXQ01000188.1 GCA_002926195.1 Candidatus Methanomarinus sp. HR1
AGATATATGATACCGCTGGAGATAATGATGCATCGGATGTATATAGCGGTCATGGAACACATGTTGCGGGATCAGTACTCGGCGACGGCTCATGTTCTAACGGGCAGTTCAAAGGAATGGCACCACAGGCTGAACTTATATTTCAAGCTGCTGGTTTATCGAATGATTGGTTAAATATCCCTGATGGACTGAACGACCTTTTTTTACAGGCATATGATGAAGGAGCAAGAATCCACACTAACAGTTGGGGAACAGAAGATGAAAAAAAATATGGAAATTATACATCAGAATCACAGATCGTTGATGACTTCTTATGGAATCATCCTGATATGGTAATTCTTTTTGCTGCAGGAAATTGTGGTATATACGGAAGTAACACCGTTTTAGCACCCGGTACTGCTAAGAATTCTATTACCGTTGGAACGTCTGAAAACGATAGACCGGATAAAGGCAATAATGCTGATAACATCAATGATATTGCTTCTTTTAGTAGTAGAGGATTTACAGACGATAATAGGATCAAACCTGATGTTGTTGCACCTGGTACTTATATTATTTCGACAAGATCAAGTAAAGCGAGTAGGACAATGGGATTGGGTAACTATGATGCAAATACACATTACACATATGGTGGTGGAACAAGTATGTCTACACCCATTGTTGCAGGTATGGTCGCACTTATCAGACAGCATTATTTGCAAAATGAAAATATAACACCTACTGCTGCGTTGATAAAAGCCACATTAATAAATGGTGCTGTCAATCTGAGCCATCCTCTAAACAATCAGGGCTGGGGACGTGTGGATATTGAGAACTCTCTATTTCCAAAATCACCGGGGATCATGCAGTATCATGATAACATCTGCCTGAGTACATCCGGATCATGGAACATCAGATATTATTCTGACAATCCTTTTGAACCACTGCGAGTTACCCTTGTATGGACTGACTATCCGGCCGCAGTCTTTACCGGGACAACGCTGGTAAATGATCTCGACCTGATAGTAACAGGTCCGGATGGAGATTATACGGGAAATGGTGGTGACAGCATAAATAATGTTGAACAGGTTGAACTATTATTTCCGGTAAGTGGTACATATAATATCACAGTAAAGGGTACCAATATTCCGCAAGGACCTCAACCGTTCGCATTGGTCATCTCAGGTCCGGTGAATTCTTATTCTGATTGGAAAGAAGAATGGATGGGTGACAATTCAGAAGAAGGACAGATTGTCACTACGTCTGAACTTCAAGATGCAATTCATCACTGGTTGAATGATATACCCGTAAGAAGATACATAATGTCTACATCTGATCTACAGGAGATTATAACAGCGTGGCTATCATCATAAGAAAGGAAGTTATATTTGATATACTATTAAAAGCAATAGAATATACTTATCCTGGTATTTATCGTGATTATTACAACAAATAAACACTATGGAAAAAAAATGAAGAAACACCAATTACTCAATAAGCATAAGCTTAGTTAGAATGTGGGGGACTTATAATGCGCAATATAACTATATACGGATCAATTATTATTCTTTTAATACTAACATTTTCTCTTATACCTACGAACGCTTCTAAGATAGATGAAACTGTTAATAATAATGACCCGAATGCAATATTATTGAAAAACGCACAGTTCATCACTACTGATTATAC
>MZXQ01000187.1:0-380 GCA_002926195.1 Candidatus Methanomarinus sp. HR1
CAAATGTGCCATACCGAAATCTATATCCATGAAATTGTCCCATCATGTATACCGAAACAGGACTTTGAAATGTCGTATCTGTCAGGATAGTGCAGGATGAAGATGCATAACATGATTTCTGGAGAACTCATCGAACAGCCGGATAAAGCAAACATAAAGACATCTGCACTCATTGCCGCCACACTGGCATCATTCCTTACTCCTTTCATGGGCTCATCCGTGGTTATTGCGCTCAAGTACATTGACACCGAATTTGCTGTTGATGCTATGTTGTTAAGCTGGATTGCGACCTCGTATTTACTGGCTGCTGCAGTGTTCCTGGTTCCATTCGGGAGAATAGCAGATATCTATGGAAGGCGAAAAATATTCATATATGGGAT
>MZXQ01000187.1:390-802 GCA_002926195.1 Candidatus Methanomarinus sp. HR1
ATATTGCAGGGAATGGGAAGTGCGATGATATTCGGGACTGCTTTGGCTATAGTCACGTCAGTATTTCCGGTTGGAGAGCGGGGACGAGCCCTGGGAATAAATGTGGCAGCAGTCTATCTGGGACTTACTCTGGGACCATTTCTTGGTGGTTTTTTGACCCAGCATTTAGGGTGGCGAAGTATATTCCTGATAAATGTACCTCTCGGCATAATAGTGATCTTCTTCACCGTCTGGAAAATGAAGGGAGAATGGGCAGATGCAAAAGGAGAAAGTTTTGACCTTAGAGGTTCGATCATTTACGGAATTGTACTGGTATCTGTAATGTATGGCCTTTCCCTGCTGCCCAATATCATGGGTGTCTGGCTGATATTCTTCGGTATTGCATGGACATTGCTGTTTATTTACTGGGAAA
>MZXQ01000187.1:923-1427 GCA_002926195.1 Candidatus Methanomarinus sp. HR1
TCAGACAGGGTCGAGCCGCGAATAGTGGCTTCAATGGGTATGGTGGTGATGACAATAGGGCTGTTCCTTTTCTCCTTACTGGACAATGAAACGACCCTGACATTCATTATACTCAACCTGATCTTACTTGGCTTTGGTTATGCTTTGTTCTCATCACCCAACACCAATGCGATCATGACCAGTGTGGAAAAAAGATATTATGGAATTGCTTCCGGAACGCTTGGTACGATGCGGCTGGTGGGGCAAATGCTGAGTATGGGAATTGCCATGTTATTATTTGCATTATTTATAGGCAGGGCCCAGATCACACCAGAATATTATTCTCCTTTTGTTGAAAGTATAAAGGCTGCTTTCATGATCTTTTCGGTTCTGTGTTTTATCGGGATCTTTGCATCCATGGCACGGGGTAAGCTTCATTGAAGAAATTGGTCGGATTCAACTGAAAATTATGTCCAATTTCATCCACACGAGGTATCCACTTCAAAAAGTATGGTATTTTGATAT
>MZXQ01000186.1:0-2162 GCA_002926195.1 Candidatus Methanomarinus sp. HR1
TTATAATTGAAAAGACATAACGGTATATAGTTACCACTTTTGTGCTATTGTTTTGAAAAACATATCATATTGGATATTTTCTATATTAAAAATAATTAAATTATATTTGCATCTTGTAATACCCGTATATATGAGTTCATCCAGGGAAATCTTTTTATCATAAAATCCTTCCTTCTCAGGATATTCTTCAATTATTAAAAAAAGTGTATGAATTTCCCATCCCTTAAAACTATGAATTGTTGATAATTTTATTGTCCCGGGATTCATCCAAAAATTGCTTTTTTTATTGCGTCTGACAATATTTAATTTGTCTGTCCCTTTTTCTGTAAATGATTCAGACTCTTCTTTTGTTTCACACATCATTTCAGTCTTTTCATTTCTTTCACTTCTAATCAAAAAATCTAAATCTCTAATTGTTTCCGTTTTTGTTGACAAAATACCGATATCATTAGGATGTAATTTTAATTTTATTATAATTTCAATGATATTACTAAAAATATATTCCATATTGTTAGATGGAAGAAAATAATATTCAAAATGTGGATTGGTATCATCATTAAAAGTCTGGTAATATGCAATTTTAATTTTATCCAATTCATATTTATCTAAAAAGAAATATTTCTGAAAATTAGTTGCGATATTAGCTATTTTAGTATGTAGTCTAAATGATTCATTTAATTCATTCCATCTTCCTACTATATTTGTTCTGATATTTTTATTTTTTTCTAGATCTCTTTTGTAAATATTTTGTTTTTCGTCCCCAAATAAAACAAATTCACCATTTTCAGCAAGAAAATATTTTTTTATGATATTCAACCATTCAATTTTATAATCTTGAACTTCATCTATTAAAATGGTTTCATATTTTGGAATTTTATGTTTGCAATCTTCAAAAAACGATTCATTTATGTAATCTTCATTAATATTTCTTATTTTTAAACTATAATTATTTGCTTCCGCTTTGAAAAATTGATGGAAATTTATTATATGAAAATTATCCCAATAAAATTCATCTCTAACTTCATTTATTTTATTATGAATATAATTTTTTAATGATACGTTAAATGTCAAAATTAATACTTTGTTTTTGGTTCTTTTATGAGCATTAACCGCTCTTCTTGCTAATATTAATGTTTTTCCAGAACCAGCAACACCTTTTATTTTCTGTTGTGTTGGTCGACTGTTGATTAATTCTTTTTGTTTTGGTAATAAATCTATTATACTCCCTTGTTCAATGGTGTGTAATGGTGGCTGAAGATAGCGTTTAAAGCTCTCGTATAGTGTTTCATCAAAATATTTTGATTTTCGATTGAGCCATTTATCACTTAAAATTTTTGAAAAATATTCACTTGTCAACGAATCTCTGTTAATCAGTTCAACATTTTTAGTATTATAATTTCTTTTTGTTTCAAAAATTTGAATATCTCGTTTTTTAGCATTGTGAAAATAAATAACACATGATATGATATTAAAAATAGTAGGGTTATTCAATTTCATATATAACAAAGTTTTAATGTGAAGGTTAAACAAATTATTTTTATATGAAAATACCTGGTCTAAAGGATTTTTCTTTGATTTTGAAAAGTACTTATTCTCACCGCTATAAAAATCACTGCTAAAGTCCCAATCCTTCACTTCAATGATCATTACTCCGGAATCCCTTCGCATTAGGACAACGTCGGGTCGGTCACCATTTATAAATGACTGAAAATAAATCTCATACGTGTCATCTAAATTATCTTTTAGGAAATTTAATAAATGTTCTTCCCCCTCTGTAGGCTTAACACTTAATTTATATATATTTTCTAATGAAGGAAAAAAGATTGCCATTATATATCTGATTTGTTAAAGGAATTTGTTTTTTTAATTGAGGATATTCTTTTCTGAGCATTCTATTACTTTTACTTATGATCATCTCTGATATATAACTTACGAAATGTTTTAGCTGGTATCTTAAAAATATATACAAAAAGGTTCATCTCTATAATTCATTCNNTCATGTAAATTTTATCCAATTCTTCTTTTTTCTGTGCAATATCACCCTCGGTCATTGTACTTATCATATTCAGGATATTGCAGGGAATGGGCAGATGCAAAAGGAGAAAGTTTTGACCTTAGAGGTTCGATCATTTACGGAATTTGCTGTTTATTTACTGGGAAAA
>MZXQ01000186.1:2191-2358 GCA_002926195.1 Candidatus Methanomarinus sp. HR1
CCAGTTGTTAATATGAACATTTTACTAAAGGGACACATGTCTTATACTACAATTCCAATCCACATAGTGGTGAGGAATATATTCCGGGCATTCCGGTTGGCAGTTCTTTTTCCTAAAAATTCCAGCTTGATAATATTTGTATTATCGTATCCCCTTCAAAAATCAGG
>MZXQ01000185.1:0-6413 GCA_002926195.1 Candidatus Methanomarinus sp. HR1
TAAGCTCTATCTCCAATAATCACAGCAGGCAATTCCTTGATCCTGTATTTTTTCATTACTTCCGGATGTTCCGTAACATCAAGTATCTTAAAACCCACTCCTGATTCCACAGCTGCATTTTTTATCTCACTACTTATATCCGGTGTGGGGTCCGTGGGTATGATAGCCACCCCACAGGTACAATCCGTACGTTTATATTCCAGTTTTTTAACCAGTATTACCTTNNTTAGAAAATGCGAACGAAGTGAGCATTTTCCTAATTCTCTCTTATAATCCTGGCAATCTCATCACCGATATCAGATGTACCGCTGCTGCCTCCCATATCTTTCGTCAGCACTTTAGCTTCCTTGATATCCTGCTCGATAGCACTCACAATGGCATCACCTGCTTCTTTCTCACCCAACTGTTCCACAAGCATAGCTCCTGCCCAGATGGTAGCAATCGGATTAGCCCGGTTCATNNGGATTGATATTTCCTCCCGGAGCCAGACCCAAACCGCCCTGTACCATTGCACCCAGATCAGTGATTATATCACCGAACATATTAGGTGATACAACTACATCAAAGAATTCAGGGTTCTTAACAAACCACATGGTTATAGCATCTACAAAATTAAAATCAGTGGTCACATCAGGATACTCACCGGATATGGAATTGAACTCTTCACGCCAGAACCCGTAGATATCAGAGAGTACATTGGCCTTATCTACGGATGACACATGCTTCCCCTTTTGCATAGACATATCAAAAGCATACCTGATCACTCTCTGGGTTCCTTCTTTACTGATCATGCCTATCTGGTAACCTATCTCTTCGCTATCTGATTCAATATCAAGTCCGAACTTTACATTATATAATGAACGGGCTACTTCAAGTACAGCTTTACTTTCTCCTTTGCCGGCCCGTCCGCCTATTCCGATATAGAAATCCTCGGTGTTCTCTCTTACCACTGTAAAGTCAATATCTTCGGGGGTTTTATTTTTAAGTGGACACCAGACACCTTCCAAAAGTTTTACTGGTCTCAGATTGATATACTGGTCAAAATAGAACCGTGCTGATAGCAGGATGCCTTTCTCGAGCACGCCCGGTTCGATCCTGGGATCACCTATGCTACCAAGAAAAATCACATCATAGGTGTTTAATTCCTTAAGGGATTCTTCTGAAATTAATTCTCCTGTATTCAGGTAGTGGTCGGCACCGTGTGGATACTCTATCCATTCCACATCAAAACCATACACTTCACCGGCTGCATCAATGACCTTCTTACCTTCGTCGATGATCTCAGGCCCTATTCCGTCTCCGGGAATGACAGGTATTTTATATTGGGTCATGCACTCACCTGCTGTCTGGTGTATTCGATAAGCCCTCCGGCATCAGTAATATTGCGTACGAAATCCGGAAGTGGTACGGCCTGNNGTTTTGTTAGTGATAAGCCCGGACGAAAAGTCTACATCCAGTTCGTCACCTTCCCGTATGCTGTCCGTATCAGGACATTCCATGAGCATTAGTCCTATATTGATAGAATTCCTAAAAAAGATGCGTGCAAAGCTCTTTGCTATTATACACTTGACCCCGGCACCTGTTAGAGCCAGTGGTGCATGTTCCCGACTTGAACCACAACCAAAGTTCGTACCTGCTATGATCATATCACCTGACTTGACATTAGAAGCAAAATCCGGCCTGACACCTTCAAAGGCATGCTGTGCAAGTTCATCGGTTGTGTTTATGGTGAGATACCTGCCAGGGATAATAGCATCAGTATCTATATCATTTGCAAATTTCCATACATTTCCTTTCATTATATTCTACTCCATGTTTGGCGTATAATAGATTTTATTAGATATATTATTTTGCTGTATACTTACTTGCATATTATCTTAACCTGGAAGGATCAATCCGTTGCACTTCTTCGATAACATCAAAANNATAGTCTTTTAATACTGCTACAAACTTACCATTAATATAAATGCCCATAAAACCTCAAATAATTCTTAATAGCCGCTGAGGTCTGCCTCGGATAATGCTTTTTCATATACTCCACAAAATAGCTCCTGCTTTCGCATTCTTTTACCGCACCAACCAACCGATCAATCACTCTTAATGACTCTTCTGACGGATGTTTTGGCATCTCAAAGGAGATACACAGATCATATGGGGAAAAATAATCAATCCTGATATGCGGCGATACCGAACCCATTAAAATACCGGATTCAATCTCTATATAGGCAGGAACACCTTCTTGTTCCAGTCTATTCTTATCAGTTAAATCCGATAGATTCTTACTTGAATAGGAATGAAGTTCCAGATATATTTGCGGTTTATTTATCCTGATGGCATCCAGCAGTACAGGGGCATATTTAGTATAGTAGTCCTTATCCAGGGTGCTCATATATTCACGCCCGGATACTTTTGGTATTACCAGTAAGGTCCCTACTGCTGGTGTGGTCAATCCTTCGAGACGCTTTGAAGTTGATCTCCATTCATCACCATGTAATCCTGCAGTCAACAAACGTACAGGTGCTCCACCACCATATCGTTTAAGCATATCAATGCCTATTCTCATCGATAATAGATAAGGTTTTATATGTACAGGGCATCAATATTTTTTAAGAAATAATCTATAGTATTATGTAGAATAAAATTCTCGCTAACGTTTGGATTTTATTCTTAACAGGAGTGAAAAATAATGGAAAATCCTAAAATAAGGGTTGGCGCTGATTCTACCAGTAACGAGATCGCACCAATAGCAATGGCTATCCATGAAATGGTAGTCGAACTTCCGGTTACTATGAGGACACTGAACAAACGCGGTGTAAGGATTGAAAAGGGAAAAATAATGGACGATGATTATTCAGGTCCGATACTTGAAATGGCACTTGAGAGCAACTCAACCATCAAAACCGTACCAAAGGATGGAGCCTACAAAGGTATTCCGGTAGTAGTATCCACAATAAAGAATGAAGATGGTAATGCAGTTGCCGTGATCGGAGTTGTGGATGTAATCAACGGTCTGAAATTATAGCATTATAACATCAATAAGGAGTGAAAAATAATGGAAAATCCTGATATGGAAATTACTGTTGATTCAACCAGTAAAGAGATCGCACCAATAGCAATGGCTATCCATGAAGTAATAGTGGACCTTCCCATCACAATGCGGACGCGCAATAAACGTGGTGTAAGGATAGAAAGAGGAAAAGTACTGGATGATGATTATTCAGGACCTATACTTGAGATGGCACTTGAAAGTAACTCAACGATACGAACTGTTCCGAAAACGGGTGATTATGCTGGTACACCGGTAACAGTAACCACTATTAAGGATGCAGATGGAATAGCGATCGCTGCGATCGGAGTAGTAGATGTAATTCATGGTCTGTAGATAAATTATTCAATAGCATCTTCTACGATACGCTCAACTATCCTGAACTGCTCATCCACATCTGATCTGGTCTCGGCTGTGATCCTTATCTTAGGCTCAGTGCCGGACGGCCTGACCAGTACCCAGCCGTTCCCGGTTTCCACCCTGATACCATCGATCGTACTGACATCCCCTAATAAAGATAACTGGACGGCTGTTTTTTTCATCACATCATCCATTTTTATTCTCTCGCATGCAATACCTGCTCTTTTGGTTTGATATTTGGGAAGTTCATCCACCAGTTCGCTAAGCTTGCGGCTGTTTATAATCTCAATTAACCTGGCTGCTGCATAAATACCATCAGGACAAAAGGATATTTTAGGGAATATCCATGACCCGGATGGTTCACCTCCGAATGACGCACCTGTTTTTTTCATACATTCAGCTACATAAACATCACCGACTCTACTTCTGGTGATCTTTGTACCTGGCAGGGCATCATCCACTACCATAGAAGTATCAACAGGCACTACGATCTTATCAGTTTTTTCATAAGCTGCAAAAATGGCAAGCATCTGGTCGCCACTGACAAACCTGCCTTTATCATCGACTGCCATCATCCTGTCTGCATCGCCGTCGTGGGCTATACCAAGATCTGCACCCGTATCTTTAACGGTTTTCATAAGAAGCTCAAGGTTCTCTTCTTTAGGTTCAGGGTTCCTGGCTGTAAAATGTCCATCCGGTTGGGCGTTTAATGTTAGTATTCCGCACCCCATCCTGCGAAGCAGCCAGGGTGTGATCACAGACCCGGCACCGCTGCCACAGTCTAAGACTACCTTATAATTCCTCTTTGGTGGATCGATATTGTCCAGGATCGCAGTAATATGGTCTTCAACTGCATTTTCATAAATATGTGTTGTGCCAATATTGTTCCACTCTACCAGAGCATAATCAGATGAACTGATAGTCTGTTCGATCTCTTCTTGCTGTTTGCTGTCAAAGGCCATTCCATCCGGGTTCCATAGTTTGATCCCTATATCCTGTGCAGGGTTATGTGAGGCAGTGACCATCACTCCAAGATCAAAATCCCGGGATGCATATGCTAATGTCGGTGTAGGGACTATGCCCAACCATGTTACATCAACTCCCGAACACATCAAACCTGATGCAATTGCCTGCTCTATCATCGGACCTGCTATTCTGGGGTCACGTGCTATTACTGCGCAGGTTCGCTCTTTTCCAGCAGCCTTTCCTACATTGAGTGCCAACTCAGGAGTAACATCAACATTGGTCAGCCCTCTTATTCCTGATGAACCGAATAATTTCATTTTAACACCTATTCTACAGTAACACTTTTAGCGAGATTTCTGGGTTTATCGATCGAACATTTCCTTTCCAGTGCAGTATAATAAGCCAGTAACTGGACAACAACAGATGATAAGATAGGTGATAACATCTCATCGGTCTTCGGAATAGTGAGAACTGCATCTACATATTTACTTATTTCAGTATCATCCATATCAGCAATAGCAATAACAGATGCATCTCTTGCCTTTACTTCCCTGATATTGCTGAGTATCTTATCATAGGTATGACCCTGCGGAGCGATAGCTACTACAGGTACATCCTTTGTTATTAAAGCAAGAGGCCCGTGTTTCAGCTCACCGGCTGCATAGCCTTCTGCATGAATATATGAGATCTCCTTTAATTTCAATGCTCCTTCAAGCGCTATGGGGTAATTGATGTTACGGCCTATAAAGAAATAATCATTGGCTTGAACGAACTTTAAGGCACATTTTTGTATGAATTTCTCGTTTTCCAGTATGTGACGCACATGTCCGGGGATCTTGCGCAGTTCAGACTGCAGTTGCTGTGCTTTATCAGCATCCATAGTATACCGTACTCTGGCAAAAAGAATTGCAAGAAGATATAATACCACAAGCTGGGATGTAAATGACTTGGTAGCTGCTACTCCGATCTCAGGACCTGCCCTGGTATATATAGTACTTGATGCATCCCTGGAAATGGTACTGCCAACTACATTGGTAATTGCCAGTGTCTTGCATTCGTAATATGTAGCTTCGTGTACAGCCGCCAGAGTATCAGCAGTTTCACCTGATTGGGTGATTGCCATCACCAGCGTACCTGGTGTGATCACCGGACTGGAATATCTGAACTCTGAAGCTGAATCCACATCTGTGTGTATGCCTGCCAGTTTTTCAAATAAATATTTTCCAAGCAGACCGGCATTGTATGATGTAAATATAACATCTCCTTCAAGTTCATGCAGCCGGCCTAGCATGGTCTCGTGTATGGAATTAGTCTGTTCATGTATTTCTTTGAGCATAAAATGGGAATAACCCGCTTTCTCTGCAGCTTCCGGGTTCCATTCGATTATATGTTCTTCTTTTTTCTTATGATTACCTTCAAGGTCGAATACCTGGATAGAATCCTGTTTGACAGATACCAGTTCAAAATTGTCTAAATAAATGACACGTTTGGTATATTCCAGTATAGCCGGAATATCAGAAGCTATGAAATTTTCATTATTTCCCAGGCCAATAATTAACGGGCTGTCCTTTCTGGCAGCGATCAGTTCATCCGGATGATCTTTACTTAATACTGCCAGGGCATATGATCCGTGTACATAGCCCAATGCTGTTCTGAGCGCAGTATGAAGATCACCGGTATAATATTTTTTTACCAGGTGTGCCAGAACCTCAGTATCAGTATCTGAGGAAAACTCGTAACCTTCGGATACCAGTTCCTCTTTTAATTCCATATAATTTTCGATTATACCGTTATGGACCAGGGAAATATTACCTGATGAATGTGGATGTGCATTTTTAGTAATAGGTTTGCCATGGGTAGCCCATCTGGTATGACCTATACCAATACGTGAAGTAATTGCAGGTAATATTGATTCGAGATTAGATATTTCACCTTCTTTTTTATAGAGAGCTGTACTACCATTATCATCATCGATCAATGCTATACCTGCCGAATCATATCCCCTGTATTCAAGTTTTTTAAGGGAATTTATAATGATATC
>MZXQ01000185.1:6453-7173 GCA_002926195.1 Candidatus Methanomarinus sp. HR1
ATCCCTGATGAGATACTGCATCCTGTGGCAATCATTTTTCCAGGTTCAGTGAGGACCCTGTGTTTGATAATATTACCATCTCCAATAACTGTACCAAGTTTGGATGCAGTATGTATTATACCCTTTATCTCTATTGAAATATTATCACCAGTTTCAGTAATGAAATTAGACCCGATACTGTTGTGTGCACCAATAATAGAGTTAGAGATATAAGAGAATGAACCTATTCGAACATCACGCATTATAATACTGTTCTTGATCTGGACCGAAGGCTCGATGGTGCAATTATCACCGATAGTAGTTGAAGGGAGTATTACTGTATTAGGTCCTATCCCGCAGTTCGTCCCAATAATCGCAGGGCCGATGATATATGAACCTGAACGGATAATAGTATTAGCTCCTATACTGACATTACCCCTTACTACAGCTCCGTATTCAATAGTACCTTTGTTCATAAAGTGTTCATGGCGCTCCAGCAAGTAGGCATTTGCTCGCAGCAGGTCCCAGGAATGTACAGCATCAATCCATGTGGACGCTGAATGTACCATATTGACGGTCTTACCAGAATCTATCATCTTCTGGATTGTATCAGTAATGGCATATTCTCCTGTCTCAGATACGGTTGTGAAGTCTATCTCATTAAAAATATCAGGATTGAAGATATATATTCCTGTGTTTACCATGTGACTGATATCTTCTTTGGGTTTCTCTTCTATCTTT
>MZXQ01000185.1:7190-10180 GCA_002926195.1 Candidatus Methanomarinus sp. HR1
TTGAGGATATCCGAGATCGTTGAGGATTCTATTATATTATCACCATTTAATACAATAAACTCGCAATCCACATAAGACGATACCTGGTTGACAGCATGAGCAGTACCAAGCTGCCCTTTTTGCTCTATATAGGTAATATGCACTCCAAGATCGATCCCGTCCAGGAAATAATCCATTATACGCTCTTTCTTATATCCTACTACCATTATTATTTCATTGATACCACAAGTTGCCAGAGCATTGATAATATGTTCCAGAATAGGTTTATTGACTACAGGTAGCATTACTTTTGAACGTGTGAGGGTCAGTGGCTGGCATCTGAGCCCTTCTCCAGCGGCAAGAATAACTGCTTTCATATGTTTATACTTATATATGTTAAATCAATATAAAGGATTGGTTCAATGGAATTTGAGATCACACATAAAGACCTGGCAGGAAGAATAGGACAGCTTACCACACCTCATGGTATCATAGAAACGCCCACAATCATGCCTGTTATTAACCCAAATATTCAAACAATCCAGGCGCAGGAGATGCCTCATTTCGGGGCCAGTATGATCATTACTAATTCATATATCATATACCGTAAAGAGAAACTGAAAAAGCATGCACTGGAGAAGGGAATTCATGATCTGCTTAATTTCCCCGGACCTATCATGACTGATAGTGGTTCCTACCAGTTGAGCATATACGGCGAAGTTGAAGTGGACAATGTGCAGATCATTAAATTCCAGCAGGCTATTGGTACTGATATTGGTGTGCCTCTAGATATTCCTACACCACCCGGAGTGGATAAGAATACAGCACAAGAGGAACTTTCTATTACTAACTTTCGGCTTATGGAGGCACTGGAACTTAATAAGGACAGCCAGATGTGCCTGGCTGCGCCAGTACAGGGTAGTACGTATCCGGAATTAAGGGAAGAGTCAGGTAGAATATTGGGCAGGGCCGGGTTTGATGTGTATCCGATAGGTGCAGTAGTACCGCTTATGGAATCCTACCGTTTTGCTGATCTGGTGGATGTGATCGTCAGTGTAAAAAAAGGATTGCCTTCATCTGTCCCTGTACACCTTTTCGGTGCCGGGCACCCGATGGTGTTTGCATTGGCAGTAGCACTCGGATGCGACTTGTTCGATTCGGCTGCTTATGCATTATATGCAAAAGACGGCCGGTATATAACTGCCCAGGGCACTTATCATATTAATGATATGAAATATCTTCCGTGTTCATGCCCTATTTGCAGTGCTCATACAGCAGTGGAGATTGCAGCGAGTCCTGATAAGGTGGAACTTCTTGCCAGACACAACCTGTATGTGACGTTTGAAGAGATCAGGCGTGTGAAACAGGCTATACGCGACGGTGATCTATGGGAACTGGTTGAGAAGCAGTGCAGGAACCATCCGCGTATGCTTGACGGGCTTACAAGAATTATGAAATATTCTACATGGATCGAGCAGTTTGATCCTGTTTCCAAATCTACTTTGTTCTACAGCGGTCCCGGAACAATTAAAAGACCTGAACTTGTACGCTGGAATACACGGCTTGAGCGGTTGAGTTTAACAGGTACTGCATTGATTAGACCGGGAAGAAGGATAAAAGGAGAAACAGAATATGATCATGTGCTTGAATTTAAACCTCCTTTCGGGGCATATCCTGTTGAACTGAGGGAAACTTATCCGTTAAGTGCGCAGGTTCCAAATGTACCTGAGTGTGAATCGCTTACCTGTGCTCTTGAGAACACATTAAAATTAATCCGCTTAAACCATGATTGTGAGTTTACTTTTATATATCGACAGCAATGGAAACATCCGATTATAGAGCAAATTTGCAGCCAGGTAAAACACAGCTGGACTGCATGAGAACAAAATGATTAGTAGCCCGGCACGGATTCGAACCGAGGTCGGGGGATCCAGGGTCCCCCATGCTTGACCGCTACACTACCGGGCTGCGAATATTTCATTATACTTTAATCACCTATAAGTCTAACGGAACGATATCTGATAATCCCCCTCGAAAGATTAAAGTATGTTAAATCCNTCCGGGCATAAGCAAGGATTTATTTAAAATATCGGTGAAGAACAAATGATAAATTACGGTACACTGTTACTTAATTGTACATTATTATCAAGCATCCTGTCAATTATTTTATTGTTATATCGAGAGTATTCTAATAAAAAAAATGTTGTAGGACTTGCCACATGGACTATCAGGATATCTACATTGCTTTCCACTTCTACTTTTCTGCTGTTGATGTATTATTTTTTAGCATCTGATTTCAGGTTCACTTATATTACCCAGAATTCTTCCACATTACTGAGTACTTTCTATAAATTTGCAGCTACTATTGCTGTACAGGATGGAGCTTTACTGCTCTGGTGTGCCCTGATTTTCCTTCAGGCTGTATGGATCAGTGAAAAATACGGTCTCGATATAACATTCTACAGACGTATGCAGATTATTATGCTGTGTGTGGGTGCTCTGTTCACGTTTGTTATTATTTTCAAATCAAGCATGTACCCTTTTGAGACCTGGTTCGATGTATGGGGCAGTCAGTACAGTCACATTACTGAAGATTATGCTTTTTCAGAAGGTGCCGGACTGCGTCCTGTATTGAAAGATCCGATCATGGCAATACATCCCCCAACCCAGTTCATTGCATATGCCACTACTCTTATACCGTTTGCTGCCGGACTATCTTTCCTGCTAACGCCAGAAATAGGTAAGAAATGGGAACAAGTACAACGTCAGTGGATACGGATCTCCTGGTTTTTTATGTCAGTGACACTCATCCTCGGCGGTGCATGGATATATAAACTGGCACAGTGGGGTACTCTATCCGGTACAGGTAATATCTGGGCATGGGACCCGTATGAGACAACCCCGTTCATTGTGTGGTTAGTGATCACTTTGTTCATGCATTTAGCATATCGATACCGGACAAATAACGAGTATGAGCACCTGACACCGTTACTCGGGACTCTTACTTTTAT
>MZXQ01000185.1:10198-12994 GCA_002926195.1 Candidatus Methanomarinus sp. HR1
TTTTTTTCTTTGCTACTGTTATATCGCTGGCTGTAGTGCTTATCCTTACATTTAAAAAGATAAAGGACATCAGGGATGAAGAAGGAGAAGAAAAACCACTCCTGAACGAATCACATGTATTTGATTTGACTGCTATATTGTTCGTGATACTTGCTTTTATTGCATTTTTTGGTATCTCTGCACCTATTTTTTCTAATATTGTACTGGACCAGAATGCTAACCCGACGCAGAGGGAGTTCTTTAATACCCTGACATACCCGTTCACTATGATACTGCTGATCATAATAGGTATATGTTTGCCATATAAAGCAATAACAAAAAGGATCGGTGCAAAGAAGTATATTAGTATAGCAGGTGTTGTTCTGCTGCTTAGTATGATACTTGCATGTTTTTCACCCGGACCTGAATTTGATGTGATAAACCATTCCAGCGAGTTCTACGAATCAGCTTCGGGTTTCACTCAAATGTTGGGGAGTCTGTCACTGCTAAGTTTTGTTCCTGTATTTATTTTTGCACTGGCAGCTATAATTTACAGATTTGTTATAGATATTCGCAGTATAAAGGATAAAAAGAAAATGATCAAGCCTGTCGGAATAACTTTGATCCATCTGGGTACTATCATGTTACTGCTCGGAGTGATAACCAGCCAGTCTTTTGATCTTACATACAGGTTCACGTATGCCGAGTCCGACCAGGATGAAATTATTTATATCAATACTGCACATCTTGACGATTACGGAACAACAAAAGATTGCAGTGATAAGCCAATGGGTCTGCAGTTAATTTCGGATGACCAGGGAAATCTGATTCATACCCAGAGTACTAATGACCGTATGGTCAAGGATCTTACAAAGTATGCTTATCATGTTAATCTTTATAAAGGCAGTAAATTGATATCATCGGGTAAGGTACTCTACTGGACTGAACTTCATGATGAAAATCTGGACGGACATCTTGATAATGTTGAATGGACGAAGATAATGGATGATGAAAATCTATTAACGTCGTATCATGTAAAATACGGTGGAAGGACAGGGAATAGTCATCTTTTTGTGGTTAAGGAAATTCCTTTTATTAGTTTTGTATGGATCGGTGCTTTGATTATGTGCCTGGGTGTATTGCTGGTGGCATATCATCAGTATCTGTTTACTAATGTGGATATCGGTATAAGAGAAGTACAACCCAGGATATCACAACAAAGAACAGGCAGTACTGCTGTGAAATATGAGCAAATGATAAGAGATGAGCTTAAATGAAAATTAATCCTAATCGATCACTTGTATAATATCCCGATAGCCAAATTGCTATAATATACTGAAGATCTTCTATTGTTAGTATATGTCCATTCTTGTGAACGATACACTATTTGTTGATAAAATTTTTATATATTAAAGCAGTAGGTAATGTGAAAGGTATGAACGTAAGAGTAATCATAATAGCAAAAGGCGAAGTACAGAGAGTGGGATACCGGGATGTTGTTGAGCGAGCAGCTCGAAAGATGAAGCTTACAGGTAATGTTTCGAATCTCAAGCCATATGATGTGAAAATCATTTGTGAAGGTGATAATAAAAGTATTGATTCGTTTATTGAGCTGATTACTCTAAAAGAATACCCTGTTATTGTGGAACACATGGATGTTAAATTTGAAGATGCAACCGGGGAATTTGAATATTTTGAGATAATACGTGGAGATATGACCGAAGAACTCGGGGAAAGACTTGATATGGCAAATGCTAAATTGACACTAATGATTGGGAAGCAGGGTGTTATGATTGAAAAACAGGATGNNGAAAAAGTAGAAGATAACACATCAATTCTAAATAATTTCAAAAATGAAACAAATAATAATTTAGATAAGCTAACCAATATCATGATAAAGCATGACGTTGATGCACAGGAACGGATTGCTACACTTACAGCAGAAATTTCCCAAATAAAAGAGAGGCTTTCCTTACTGGAATCAGCAGTTGCTTGAACATATTACAGGGACTTTTATCTTATTCTACACCATGGTTGGGTGGATTTGCTAGCGATTTTCAAGAAAATAGAAACCCTAATAACTAATCAGCAGTATTACTAATCAATGATCATATCCATAGCAAGCGGAAAAGGCGGAACAGGAAAAACGACAGTCGCCACCAACCTTGCACTTAGCATTCCTGATGTGCAGCTGTTAGATTGTGATGTTGAAGAACCTGATTCCCATTTATTCTTAAATGTAAAACTTAACAAAATAGAAGATGTACACTTATATATCCCTTCGGTTGATAAACAGAAATGTAATTTTTGCAGGGAATGTGCTGCGTTTTGCCAGTACAATGCTATTGCTGTGATGCCGGCTGATGTACTGGTTTTCCCAGAGTTGTGCCACGGGTGCGGTGGGTGTATGTTAGTATGCCCAAACCAGGCTATTACTGAAACACAAAATACTATAGGCGTGATCGAAGGCGGTACCGCCAGCGGCATTGAATTTTATCATGGGCTATTAAAAATAGGTGAGCCTATGGCGACACCTGTGATCAAAGCCTTAAAGAAAAGGATAAATAAAAATAAGACGGTAATTCTTGACTCGCCGCCCGGGACTTCATGCCCGATGATAGAAACTATCAGGGATACGGATTATTGCTTGCTTGTAACCGAACCTACACCGTTCGGATTATATGACCTGAAACTTGCAGTTGGGGTTGTACGTGCTTTGTCTATTCCTTTCGGAGTGGTTATCAACAGGGATGGTATAGGCGATAACAAGGTTGATGAATACTGCCAGACAGAGGATATCCCGGTACTTATGAGGAT
>MZXQ01000185.1:13012-13238 GCA_002926195.1 Candidatus Methanomarinus sp. HR1
CAGTGGAAGGAGAAGTTTGCCGGGTTGTACAGGCTAATTCAAAAAGGGGTGGAAAAATGAAGCAATTAACTATTATTAGCGGAAAAGGTGGTACCGGTAAGACTACACTTACTGCAGCTTTTGCTGCTTTAACTGATAATGCAGTACTTGCGGATTGTGATGTTGATGCTGCGGACCTGCACCTTATACTTAAACCAAAGATCAAAGAGACTTATGATTTTATCGG
>MZXQ01000185.1:13255-13854 GCA_002926195.1 Candidatus Methanomarinus sp. HR1
CGCACTGCAGGTTTGATGCTGTTGATGATGAGTTGAATATTGTTGAAGAAAGATGTGAGGGGTGTGGTGTATGCGAGTATGTATGTCCTGTGGATGCAATACACCTGATAGATAGGGTTTCAGGGTATGCATATCTATCTGATACACGGTTCGGACCCATGTCACATGCTGTACTGAACACTGCAGAGGAAGGTTCAGGGAAACTGGTGGCAATGGTCAGGAACTATGCCAGGTTATTAGCCAAAAGATATGATAAAGAGCTGATCATTATTGACGGCCCGCCCGGGACCGGGTGTCCTGTGATCTCTGCTATTTCAGGTGTGGATATGGTATTGATAGTAACTGAACCTACCATATCAGGCATTCATGATCTACAGAGGATATTGGACGTAACACAGCATTTTGGTATTAAGGCGCTTGTGTGTATCAATAAATTCGATATTAATGAAGAGAATGCCGGTAGTATTGAGACGTATTGTCTAAAGAGAGGGATTGAGGTTGCTGGCAGGATACCCTATGATGACTTAACTACCAAGGCAATGATCAGGGAGATGAGTGTTATTGAGTTCTCAGATGGGGTTTTTAGTGAGAATATTCGG
>MZXQ01000020.1 GCA_002926195.1 Candidatus Methanomarinus sp. HR1
ATTTAGAGATGATCAAGTTCAAGATAGGCGATGGTATCCAGATAGACACTACAAAAGATATTGCCTGAAATCCGCCTGAACATTGCGTGATTCCAATCCGGTAATTTGTTTCCAAATGCTTCATTTTCTTTAGGAGGTCCCTTCTCATATCTATCAGAGATTGTCGGAAAAGTCTTATTCCGAAGTGTTTTGGATTTATTGTCAATACATCCGGAATAGTGTATAATATGTTATGGTAAGTATGGGATTGCCAAATAGTGAAGTATAATGGTCAAATAATCGTATAGATTATATACTACAAAAAATAATTTGAAAGAGAAATATAAGACTCATTCGGAGAAAAAACCTTAAAATTGTTATCATCATGATGACAGGTCCATATAATGAAGATAAAAAATATAATAAAAAAGCGTGAGTGGACAATAGTAAAATTATGTATTATATTCTGGGTATTCGCTTTAATACTTAGTTGTATAGCTCTTATTATAGGGCAGTATCATGAACATCAGCATATCAGTTTTATCGAATCGCTCTATTTTGTTATCATGACCATGACAACACTTGGTGGTGACATTATCCTGACCTCGAAAATCGGAAGATTATACACTATTTTTTTAGCAATTACCGGTCTTTTTATTTTTTTTACACTCGTATTTCCCTTAGTGCTAATTCCATGGATGGAAAAGCAAATCGAAGGAGGACTACCTACTAAAGCTTCCGATGAACTTGAAGATCATATCATTATCTGCGGATATAATGAAATAGTTGAATCCCTTGTAAATGAACTGGAAGACCTTGACATACCTTTCATTGTCATTGATGATAATGAACATCATATCAGGACACTGCATAGGGACGAAATCGAATGCCTGTTCGGAGATCCGACCGATGAAGATGTCCTGATAAACAGCAGAATATGCAAAGCAAAATTATTAATAGCTAATTGCAGTGATGAAAAGAATGCAAATATTATATTATCAGCTAAAGAACGGTGCGATATTAATATAATAGCTATTGTAAATGATAAGAACAATACTCACTATTTAAAATATGCAGGAGCCAATCGAGTTATTTCTCCGAAAGCATTATTAGGATCATTCATCGGACGAAAAGCGCTCGCTCCGTTAAATGACAGGATCATCGGCAGTACTCATTTCATGACCGGGCTTGAGATTGCTGAGTTTCCCATTTATCCCTGCAGTCCGTTACTTAAAAAAAGTCTTAAGGAACTAACAATAGGCAAATCCACAGGAGCAAATATAGTTGGAATATGGAAAAATGGTACTTTATCTTTAAACCCGGGATCAGATGAAATAATTAAGAGGAACTCAATATTGTTAGCAGTAGGCAATAAAGAACAGCTTAGGAAATTGAAAAGACTTACACATTAATATAAAGGGATACTGATGCATGAAGAGTTAGAGTATACAGAAAACCATGTCATAGTACTGGGTTATGGAGATGTTGGGCGCCGAGTTGTTAAACGTCTAACCAAAGCAGGTGTATTGTTCGTAGTAATAGATACTGATGAAAGGGTTTTTCAAGATGCTGATTTCTCGTATATGGTAGGAGATGCTGCATCCGAATCTGTTCTAAAAAAAGCAGGTGTGAAACATGCATCTACTGTTATCATGATTATGGAGGATGATTCTGATATTATTTTTTCCATTCTGGTAACGCGTAGACAAAACCCAAACTGTGTGATACTTGCTCGAGCTAATAATATTCAATCTATAGATAAGATGTATAAAGCCGGATCTGATTATGTAGCATCATTAACAATAATTTCAGGACAGATGCTGGGACGTATTACCACACTGCCATATGACCAGCCGCTGCGGGAAGAAACCATGATGATGTATGAAGGTATTGAAATAGAAATATATACCGTCAGCTCTACCTCAGCCCTGGTTGGAAAAACATTAATTGAACTTGATCTTAACAATAGTATAGGCTTAGCTGTCATAGGCATCCGTATAGATGACGTGGCTATATCAGATATTGATCCTGCTATCACTATCACAGAAGGTATGACCCTGGCAGTACTCGGGAATGAAGAACAAATAGAACAGTTCCGTAAAAGATTTGTTAGATAATCCGATTATTAATAGAAAAAGGTGGAATAAAGCTTTGGAAATTGATCAAAATACCAATACAAGTATAATTACCTTCTCAAGAAATATTTTTATTCCTGTTACCAATATATGCCGTAATAACTGTGCGTACTGCGGGTTTAAACGCAGTACTGATGATAAGCAAGCCTATATTATGAAACCTGATGAAGTTGAAAATATTTTGCATCAGGGCAAGGATTACGGTTGTACTGAAGCTCTTTTTACCTTTGGTGAGCGGCCGCAAGAGGATCCTGAATATCTAAAGCGTCTTCGGGTGATAGGCTATGGACATACACTGGATTACCTGATGGACCTGTGCCATATGGCTATAAAAAAAGGACTGCTTCCGCACTGTAATCCTGGAGTGATGACATATGAAGAACTTGCTTATCTCAAGCCGGTAAATGCCAGTATGGGACTGATGCTTGAGACTACAGCCACTATCGATGCTCATGCAAATAGTCCCGGGAAAGTACCAAAGATAAGAATAGAAACAATAGAAAATGCCGGGAAATTACATATCCCTTTTACTACCGGACTGTTAGTAGGCATTGGAGAAAGCAGGGACGATCGCATTGAATCGTTGCAGATAATTGCTAAACTGCATCAAAGATACGGACACATCCAGGAGGCTATAATCCAGAATTTCACTCCAAAGCCTGGTACGAAAATGGCAAAACATCCACCTTCCCCTATAGAAGAAATGATCATAACTGTAGAACAGGCACGTGAGATACTACCTGATGATGTAGCAGTACAGGTCCCACCGAATCTGGTCTCACCTGAGATACTGATAACACACGGGGCAACTGATATGGGAGGAATATCACCATTAACAATTGATTATATTAACCCTGAACATGAATGGCCGACTGTTGAGCAACTTAGAAAAAAAATTGGTAATAATGCAGTACTTAGAGAACGACTTCCTATTTATCCTCAATTTATTAAAAAAGGCTATTTCAGTGAAGAGATCAAAGAGTTGATATATAAGCTGGCGGATGGGGATGGATATAGAGCTTGAAAAATGCGTTTATTGAAGATAATGTGATTGTTAATTATCACTTACATGATTGGCGAAACAATAAGCCCTTTTTAGAC
>MZXQ01000184.1 GCA_002926195.1 Candidatus Methanomarinus sp. HR1
TTTTTAGCTCCAAGCCAACCGGTTGCTTTGCATCTTCTGCATGGGATTCCTGGCATTGCATAACCGTGCCCTGTGCAGAAAGTGCACGGTGCAGGAGGATCAACTACCATTACTGTTCCTTTTCCGTTGCATCCAACGCATTCAATATCGTCTACTTTTCCAGTACCGCTACAATATCCACATTTTTGTTCTGAATAGGTTTTCTCTGAAATAATATCATCCTGCCAAATTATTATGAATTGGCACTCCTATCTAATTTTATTTTACGATAATCTTTTTGGTTTGATCCTATTAACATGATAAATCAATATAAATGAAATATTTTATCTGTATCAACGAAAAGGAACTGTTTTTTTTATTTTAATATACAATTTTCCTATAAACGAAATTTTATTTATGTATATCGGTTTTTCATAAGTATAACTCTTTATTCTTAAGATATTATAGAACAAAATCATCGATAACTCTCTGATTTTCTTGAATATTTCAGGTTATACCTAATACACTATGGAAAAAACATTATTAATCATGAGAATTGATAAAAAATCCTTGCATATATCTGATTTTCTTGAATATGCCTGGTTTTTGAATCCACTTCAAATCAAAGGATAAAAATGATAGCTACAGATAAACACAGATATAAAAATGCCTGAAAAATATGACAGTGTCAAATCATATATCTAGCGATATAGTATGGTTGACTTGACACTAGATTCCGGAACTGTGACTAAAAAGGCAACTTTTTTATATTAAATAAATAATATATTTTATTAATTCTGGTATTGATCATGATTACTGCAAATAAACATTATGAAAAAACACCAATTACTTAATAGGAACAAGCAAAATTAGAATGTGTGGAACCTGTAATGCGCAACATAACTATATATGGATTAATTATTATATTTATAATACTCATCTTTTCTTTAGTATCTACTAACGCTTCCCAGATACCCGAAACTGTCAATGTCAATAACCAAAATGCAATTGTTTTACAAAATACACAGTTCATTACTGCTGATTATGCCTTACAAACCGCACAATCAGAGCAGGTATTATCATCTTTTTCTGATGATACCGACAGTTACTATATTGTGCAGTCTACGAGTTATGTGGCTGATGAGTGGAAACAGAGTATAACAGATACGGGTGCAGTATTATTTGATTATATTCCAAACAATGCCTTTATTGTGCGGATGAACTCCCGGGTATTGGCACGGGTAGAGGCGCTGGATACT
>MZXQ01000183.1 GCA_002926195.1 Candidatus Methanomarinus sp. HR1
TTTTTTATATCCCGGCAGATTTAGCAATATCCTCAGCTAAATCAGTTTTTTCCCAGGTGAACTCAGGTTCAGTCCTGCCAAAATGACCGTATGCAGCGGTCTGTCTGAAAATAGGACGCCTTAACTCAAGACTCTCAATTATGTTCTTAGGGGTCAGTTCAAAATGTTTCCTTACTAATCCCACAATATCCTTATCTTTTATTATACCGGTACCAAATGTATTGATTATAACAGCTGTTGGCTCTGCCACGCCTATGGCATAGGCAAGAGACACAGAACATCTCTGGGCAACACCTGATGCGACCAGGTTCTTTGCCACATATCTGGCAGCATATGCTGCACTTCTATCTACTTTAGTAGAGTCTTTACCTGAAAAAGCACCGCCTCCATGGGGTACCAGACCACCATAAGTGTCAACAACGATCTTCCTGCCTGTCATGCCTGTATCACTCTGAGGTCCGCCGACTACGAACTTGCCAGTCGGGTTTACGAAATATTTAGTATCTTCATCGAGTAACTGCGGGTCAATGATCTCTTTAACAATTTTATCAATCATCTCATCCCTGGCATCATCGGTGATCTTATTTCCTGTACTATCAAGGATTTCCTCAGTATGCTGACTGCTAACGATTACCGAGTCTACTCTTTGTGGTACACCCATCTTATATTCTACTGTGACCTGTGTTTTACCATCAGGACCCAGATATGGAAGTACTTTATTCTTTCTAAGCTCTGATAATTTCTTAGCCATCCAGTGACTCAACATTATGGGTAGCGGCATCAGGACATCTGTGTCCTTACATGCATAACCGATCATCATACCCTGATCACCGGCACCTCCTATATCAACTCCCTGGGCAATGTCAGGTGACTGTTTGCCTATAGCGTTCAATACACCACATGTCTTGTAATTAAAACCATATTTCTCATGTGTATATCCAATTTCTTTTAGAATATTGCGTGTCAATGAAGGAACATCAATATAGGTCTTCGTGGTGATCTCACCACCTACTATGACAAATCCTACACTAATAAATGCCTCACAAGCAACCCTGGCTGTCGGGTCATGTTTAATGATCTCATCCAAAACACCATCTGATATCTGGTCGCAGACCTTATCAGGATGTCCTTCTGTAACCGATTCTGAAGTTAATAGACTGTATTCCATATTTGAAATCATATTTTGTCACCTAATTTGATATTCACATTTCTTTGAATATTTATAATATTATCTGAAGAAGGCAGAAATCTTACGCTGATATTATGTAGACTGGTTAAGTAATGATAGAGACCGCATCCATTCTCCTTTAGGTTCACGACTTGTACCCACTACAAGACGCCGCTGTGCATGAAATTCTTCTACCATCCCTCTTACCTCCATTATCTCACCAGTAAAAACCTGTCCGGCATATGTATGCGTATATGAAAGTACATATTTGATCTCGGGATGGTCTACTTTATAGATAGACGGACTGTCGAATGCCAGTTTGGAATCTTCTACTTTAGCCTGTATGGTCCTATACCCTATATCTGCACCTCTGTCAAGAGGTTTAGTAATCTGGTCCCAGTCCCTTACAAACAGCAGGTCGAAATAGGTATCTGCGATCATACCTCTGTTGCCCTTTCTTAGTTCATGCAGTTTGAATTCATCAAAATTTATATCAGGTATGCGTTTATTATAGATCCGCTCCCACATTTCATCATCTAAATGTGTGATGGTGCTATCAGGATCATCCATTGCACTTTCAATAATATCCCTGGCTTTGAACCAGTAATCACCGTAAACTACAAAATCAACATCAGATCCCTGATTAGTTAGGCCGGGCAGGAATGATCCTGTGATTCCCATTTTATCCATAGGGATCCCGCCTTTGAGTAATATTTGTGTGATCTCCTCTATTCGAGGATCGCTGTGCCAGATATCCATTAGCCTTTTTGAGGGGACAAGTACCTGATGTATCTCATCCCATGGAATGATATGTACATCTTTCACCCACCCGGGTCTATGAAGATGCATGTATTGATAAGCGTCATCAAAATCATATTTTTTATAATTGGAGGTCCCATCAGTTCGCTCGCCTTCCGGGTCAGGGACATAGCGCAAAATGCCCCGGACACCATCAGGATGATAGTAGTCAGCTGATGAGAATATCCACCCTTCTTTAGTAATGATAAAATCCCGAAGGCGTACTTTTGGATGATCTGGTGAGTTCATTGATTAATTGGGTAGGTTTAAAGGCACCTTAAAGATTGTTATATTATTTTAGTATATAAAGTATAACTTGATATATCGAAA
>MZXQ01000182.1 GCA_002926195.1 Candidatus Methanomarinus sp. HR1
CATGGATTATGGCATTACAAGGGCAAGTATTTTTCCAAATACGGTAATTTGAAAAAAACTGTAGTTCATCTCATTCGCAAATCAAAATCAGGACTATCTGGTAACCAACTTGGCAAACTCATCGGACTTCCACCTCAATCATTTTTGCACCATTTTCGCGAAGTAGCTGGTATCCGCAGGATAAAACAAGAAGGAGTGTTCGTATATTTTTCAGAAGAACCTGACCAGCACCAACAACAAGTTCAAAAACGCCTGGTTGCAGTATCCTTTCCTGGAAAGTCACTTGCCGATGCCCAAGCAGTTACAATCCTCGTTGCATTGATCAAACATCATGACATTACAGTTGATGACATCTTGGCATTACCGGAAGTAAAGGCATTTAAACTTTCTTCTAAAGTCATACGGGGGTTTCTGGAACATCATGGCCTTCAAAAAAAAATTGTGGATACAAGACCTTGAAGCTGTTCAGAGCTTATGTAAATAAATTACTGACGAATGTCAGCACAGGCTCTTTATTTCCACAAATACCGACAATTCACTTTTATCCGGAAGTCGAATACTGCCCTGACTGCCGCACAAAATTAAATGTTCGAAATACCCAAGATAAAACTGTGGTCACAATGGATATCGGTGCCTTTTTGGCCAAGGAAACAAGATTGGAATGTCCTCGGGATAAGTCACTATATTTTTCAAAAGATTTACGAAAGCTCGTTCCCGCCCATTGCACCTTTGGTTTTGATGTCATCGAATATGTTGGAAAGGCACTCTTCCTTCAATCTCGTAACAATCTGGAAATCAGGAAAGAATTAGCAGCGAAGAATATTTCTATTTCGGAACGAGAGGTCAGTTATCTCGGTCAGAAGTTTATCACTTATCTGGCACTTGCACACCAAGAAAGCGCTGACGACCTGCGGCATTCAATGGCAAAAAGAGGAGGCTATATCCTTCATGTGGATGGCACTTGCGAGGGTGACAGTCCGCACCTGTTCTGCGGTCTTGATGGGATTTCGGAAATAGTACTGGGGGCAATCAAAATTCCTTCTGAGAAGAAAGAAGAACTTATCCCCTTTTTCCGCAGAATAAAAAAGCAATACGGTAACCCCATTGCGCTGGTTCATGACATGGGCGTGGCAATTTTATCGGCTATAGCGGTAGTGTTCCCTGACATAGCGGATTTCATCTGTCATTTTCATTTTCTCAGGGATATTGGCAAGGACTTGCTGTTGCAAGATTATCAAACAATTATGAAGCGTTTGAGAAAATTTAACGTCCGTAGTTCACTTGGGCGAAAGGCAAGCTACCTTAAAAATAAGATTGGCGAAGATGTGGAAACAATAACAAGCTTCAGGCAAGCCTTAGAAGAAGGCTCTTTTACGGACTGCCTTCAGCGCATGCCCATGGCAGCCACGTATTTACTTATAAACTGGGCTCTTGAGTCATCTATCCAATCACAGGGGTATGGATTTCCTTTCGATAGAATACACTTGGATTTTTATCTGAGATTAAAAGAACTTCATCATCTCTTGGAAGGCATTAGTGATATTCATCTGCGTAATAAGGCCAAAGATAATGCGCCATTTTTGCGGATCTGGCAGTTGCTTAACAAAGTGATGCAGGACAAGGAATTACTATATGCTGTCGAAAGCATGCAGGCCAAGATAAAGGTTTTTGACAAGCTACGAAAGGCTCTTCGCATCGCATTACCGGAAGGGAAAAACGGATTAAATGACGAAGGTGATGAGACGTGCATAAAGACCATCGAGAAAGAGGTGACCGCGTTCAGGGACTGGGTGCGGAGCGACGAGGAAAGAAAGAAGACGTATGCGAAAATGATCGAGCAAATAGATAAATATTGGAGTAAGCTTTTTGCAGATCCGCTTGTTGTGAATACGGTCGAAGGGCCAGTTGTTATCTTGCCTCAACGGACGAATAACATTCTGGAACGATTTTTCCGGCTTATGAAACGCCTCGGTCGGAAAAAAAGCGGAACGGCGTCATTGAACAAGATGTTGAAAGCCATTCTTGCGGATACACCTTTAGTAAGAAATCTTGAGAATGAGGAGTATATGGATATCATCCTCAATGGATGTGCAACATTGGCGGAAAGATTCTCACGGATTGATGATAGATTGATACGGGAGCAACTCAAAGAAGCCCAAGACAATCAGGAGAAAAACTTTCTTGAAATGAAAAAAATAATCCGCCTTCCTGACTTGCCAAACAAAATATTCACCCTATTTAAGGAACACCGCAAAATTCAGGCCAACGGCCATTTGCGGTCATAGAAAACGGGTATTCATATATTCCG
>MZXQ01000018.1 GCA_002926195.1 Candidatus Methanomarinus sp. HR1
CTGTTTCAGTTGCTGTTTCAGTTGCTGTTTCAGTTGCTGTTTCAGTTGCTGTTTCAGTCGGATTAGCTGATCCGGATGAACTACCAGATGAACTACTGGATGAACTACCGGATGAACTACCGGATTTACCAAACCGAATTGTTTTTATTTCTGTTTGCTGAGGTACATTAGCTTCTGATTCATTAGTATCTGGTATAGATGCTAATTGTTGATCATCGACTGCATTTTGGATTGTTGAGTTATCCTGGGTTATACCGGGGGCATTTTCAGGATTATTACCGGTGAGTCCGTATGCAGCAACAACAAGTATTAAAAAACCTACCAATACTAAACCTATCAATTTTGTATTCATTTTTTTACCTTCCATATGTCATTATTTCTGTATTGAAATTACCATTAATGCGGAAGATATCATGAGTTATCTATCACACGTAGGCATATCAGTACAATTATATTATTATGATAATAAAATTAAAAGGCGATTATAGTATTTAAACTTTGTTAAGAAATTTGTGATGATACTCATTATTATAATAATATATTTTTAAGAAGTATATAATAATCGCCGATTTTAACATTCATCAAGTAAAATCTCTTTATGGTTATTCTACGGGCCTGAAATAGTGTCCCGTAGTCAGATCCTGGGAACTTGCCTTTTTTATTGCAAATAAATACTCTTTTCTATTGAACCTATCCCGCCTATCCAGATAACTGTCTATGGCTTTTCTATACAGAGTAGTGATCGTTCTAATTTGCTCAGTACTATAAAGTAATCCTTCTATTCTCAAAGAAAATATCCCGATTTTCAAGAGATCAGGAATATGATCGATCATGCATAGTTCACGTGAATTGAAGATATGTGTTCTGGATGCATGATCAAATCGTACAGGAAATTCAAATCCTTTTTCATCCCTTATACCGAATTCATTAATACCATTACACAAGCAGTGATCAGAAACCATTAATTGTATTGATCCCTGGATAATGCATTCGATCTTATGAAAGGCAGATATGTCTGCAATCTCGAAAAAAGTAAGTTCAGGAGATATGGTGATGCAGTTAGCCCCCAGATGCGTTAGAAAACCTAATGTCTCACGGTTATAAGCATTCGCCGGATAATCTACTACTAAAGGAATATCATACTTTTTGTTTAATAAGTATAATTGATCCGTACATGAAACTAAAATACCATCGATCCGGTTAATATTTCCAAGAGCATTAAGAATTGTGTTCTTTTCATGGTCTTTTATAATATCCGGTAAGCTTATGAAAACTTTTGTACCTGCTCTATGAGCCTTTGATATGGCAGTATCTACCAGGGATTTATTATCAATAACACTATCCAGAGTCACATATATTCGATCGGCACCACCCAAAATAGCAGCAAGAATTGAATCTACGCCTGCTACACGGACAGATAATATTGGTTTTTGTACTTTAGCATTCTTTATATCAGGAATTCTTATTAATCCGGAACTGTTACATTTTCTATAATATTTACTGATCCTTAGTTGTGTAAGTTTCTTAACTGCCCTTCGCCGTAAAGAGTTGATCACTCCCAATGGAATAAAAATATCATCATCCATTCTGATATCTACATTATCCGCCCTGAAAACCGTATCACCTAATTTACATACCTGTCTTTTCAATGAATGAATATCCAGAGGTTGCTGTATTGCAGCAGAGATACCGGTTTCTGACAAGACCTCTGCTGTATTTCCAGTAGAGTCGCTCATACATATTAACAATGGATGTTGTTTTATTGCCTGTACTTTTATAGAAATAGAGATCTTCCGGGATACTGATTGATACGATTTTCTTGAAGATTCTATTAATTCGGAATCTAAGGTCTTATAAACCGGTATACCCGCAGCAACCGGATTTTCATAAGGAAAACTTATTTGCGATTTTCCAGGTGCTTTTTTTACCATCTGCCCATCGGCATATAATGACCTGATCAATGTACCGGTATTACCAATTGCTATACCATCGCCCAGATGAACAGGTACTTCAAGTTCTACAAAAACTCTGCACAGGTCAGAATCATATCTTTTTACTCTGCCCAGGAAGGTCCCGTGGTTACCGGGCAGCCTTATACTCATAAGAGATCTACCTGGATTCCCATTTAGAAATCCTTCCACGAAACCTCTGTTAAAAATAATCTCCAGGCGCTGCTGTTCCTCGGGGGTGATCCCGGCATTGGGATCATCACGCAAACGATCCAGAATATCTCTGTACGTCTTTGTGACAACAGCTACATATTCAGGTTTTTTCATACGTCCCTCTATTTTAAAAGAGTCTACACCAGCTGCTATAAGATGACCTAAGCGTGATGATAGATTTAAATCCCGGGGGCTTAATAAATATCCCTTATCCTCTATTGCTTTAGAAGTAAACACCTGATATTTCTTTCTACATGGCTGGGCACAACGACCCCTATTTCCGCTACGTCCTCCAATATAGCTGCTCATCAGGCATCTTCCTGAGTATGAGATACATAAGGCGCCGTGAATAAATACCTCTAGCTCGATATCAGTTCCGGAGCGAATTGAGTTTATCTCTCCCAGGGTTAATTCTCTAGCCAGTACTGCCCGTTTAATACCCAGTGATCCCAGTAGTTCTATGCCTGTACTGTTATGGATTGACATCTGGGTACTTGCATGGATGGGCAGTTCACGGAACTGCTTTTTTATTATTCCAAGCACCCCTATATCCTGAATTATCACAGCATCAGCGCCATGATTACATAGCAGTTCCAGATATTTTACTACTCTATCCATTTCATGATCTTTAATCAGGGTATTAACCGTAATATAGGCCGATACGTCTCTTGAGTGAGCAAAATCAATGGCATTCAATAGTGTTTTAATAGTAAAATTTTCAGCATTTGTACGTGCGTTAAACTCACCTGTGCCCATATAAACAGCATCTGCACCATTTTCAACTGCTGCTTTTAGGGCGTTAATACTGCCTGCTGGAGCCAGTAGTTCCGGAATAGTGCGGTTTTTATTCATGCTTATTAGTACAGGATATTTGAATAAATCAAATTAAATCTTTTGATAATCTTAATAACCTCAACAATCTTAATAATTAAATAATTGGAAAAAACTATATATCTGAATTCATATTATTGACATATATATTGGAGGGATACTCCACATTGCAACGTATTGAAACTGATACAAATACAACACCGATCACAATACTCAGTAAAGAGCAGTTATTAGATCTCGTTATTATAAAACATAAAAAGCTTATAAAAGACTATAGCGATGAGCTTCAAGTATTGAATGAAAAAATAGATACAGATCGTTCCAGTCATACACATATTGTAAGAGAACTGGAAGAACTGGAATCACGAATTATTGTACTGAAAGAAAAACGTCATCAGCTTTATCATCAAGTTAAGAAAAAGTATGAAAAGCTTAACAAGACAATCAAAGATAACAAACAAATCAAGCCCACAACAGACGAGATTAATATAATTCAAAATAAGCTGCAAAATACCAACATTTCTTCTAAAGATGAATATGATTGTATTGATAGGATTGTAACATTGATAAAAGATATAATTGAAAAAATTCCGGATACTGACAGTGAAGGAAAGTTAATTTGTCTTTCGATTATTGACCTTCTGGAAACTGCCAGGATGGCCCAGCAAGAACTTGAAGAAATAGAGTCCACTCCTATAGAACAGAAAACAGAATTGGATTCACTTAAACAGGAATATGAAGAACTGGAACCCCGTCGTGACTGGCTTAATCGCAGAACAAAGCTTCATATGGATGCTTTGAATTACTGGGAAATAAAAAAATCAGGGGATAATAACAAGTGAATGATATACCAAATCTCTCTGAAAGTGAATTAAAACACAAGATAAATTTTTTGAGACAGCAAATAGACTCCAAAGACAGGGAGATCAGGAGTCTGTTTAAAGAAATGAGTCTTCATAATAAAGGTATAAATGAACTCAGGGACAACCGTGATGATCTCAACAAAAGTGTAAAAGAACTGCGTGCTACTGCAAGTGATTATCGGAATAAGCGAGATGAAGTTAATAAGAAGATCGCTGAATTGAAACAGCAAAGGAATGAAATGCTAAGCCATCAGAGCACTTATACTGATAAGATAGGTGAAATGAAAAAAACTCGTGATGACCTGAATAAGATAGCCAGAGGACGTATTGAATTTCTTAATAAAACATATGAGGATCAACTGGACAAGTTCTCTAATATTGACATTCCTCTTGAGTATGAGCAATCACTATTTGAAAACCTTCATGAATTAAGTGGTCGGCTTGAGGCCATACATAAAGCTAATATTATTCATAATGAAATAGGTGATGTATACGGAAAAGTTAGTGAATTCAAACACGACCTTGATACTATTAGCGCTTTGATCCGCGACCTGGCCAGTGAATCGCAAGAAAATCATCTAAAAATGTTAGAGATTTATAAAGAAGTAGACGATACTAAAAAAGAATCAGATGATTACCATCAACGTCTTGTAGAGATCTATAAGATTACACGCCCTATTAAAGATAAGATCGATGTATTAAAGAAAAGTCTATCTGCCATTCGAGAGGAACTTGATAGCTATCTGGAACATATGTCAGAGATCCAGCTTGATAAAGATAAGACAAAAGAAGATACAAAACGAATAGCGGCAAAGGAAAAATTTGACAAATCAGGTCGGATGAGTTTAGAAGATCTAAGATTATTGATAGAAAACGATGAGATAAAGTTCGAAAAAGAATCGTAAACATTATCACTGAGAAATATAATGATGCCACTGAGATGGTAAGATGGATATACCCCTAATACATTTACCTGATGTTCAGGCTAATAAACCTGATATACCCATTACACTTTCGAGAGTTGGTGTAACTGGTGTGAAAAAACTGATAGAAGTATCCAGAGTAGAGAAACGGCCCATTATTTTAATATCGAATTTTAAAATTTTTGTTGATCTTCCTTCAGACCGCAAAGGTGCTAATCTTTCTCGTAATTTTGAAGCTATTGATGAAGTCATTGAGGAATCCATTACTTCACCTGTATGGGAGATAGAGGAACTCTGCAGTGAAGTTGCGCGAAGATTGTTAAGGCGGCATGAATATGCCACGCAGGCAGAGGTTATAATGAACAGTGAATATATTGTCAAACGGACTACTCCTGTAAATAAAGTGAAATGTCAACAGGTTGTAGATATTTTCGCTGAAGCCACAGCCAAACGGAAGAAAAATGGTAATATATCAATTAAGAAAATGGTTGGTGCAGAGGTAATAGGTATAACGGCCTGTCCTTGTGCACAGGAGATATCGAGAGATAAGGCCATTGAAGAATTGAAAAAATTGAATGTCGATATCGAGACAATTTATAAATTTTTAAACGTAGTCCCTACTGTTACTCATAACCAGCGAGGGAGGGGGATTATAACTATAGAAGTTTCCAGTGTCAATAAAGTCTCAATTGATAGGATTATTAAAATAATTGAAGGATCCATGAGTTCAAATATTTATGAATTACTTAAACGCAATGATGAAGCTCAACTGGTAGAAACTGCCCACAAGAATCCCAAGTTCGTAGAGGATTGTGTACGAACAATGGCAAAAAAGATCGTAAATGAATTCTCTTACCTTCCTGACGACTCGATTATAACCATTAAACAGATCAATGAGGAGAGTATTCACACTCATAATGCTTTTGCTGAGCGTATAGCTACTCTTGGAGAACTTAAAGAAGAACTGAATTTGTAATAGATTGAATAAACTATTTAACCTGCAAAAGAGATTTAGGATACATTCTGATAAAGGATCATTTTAATAATATTATAAAATTTACTAAGGAGATTGAATATATGCAACAATTTATTGTATCAGGTACTTTTAGAGCAGGACATTTATGGGAAAACTTTACTAAAACAATAACAAGTCAGAATGAATCCAATGCAAAAGAAAAAGTGTATTCTCTGATAGGGAGTGAACACGGTTTAAAACGTAATTTAATTAAAATTGAATCCATTATTAAGGAGTGATATTTTTTGACATCTGATCAGAACCTATCAGAAGAAGATGTACAGAGAATGGCTGTTTCGCATCAACAAATGGAATACCAGGCCCAGGCCATAGCCCAGCAGATAAATCTTGTCAAAGAATCTATAAATGATTGTGATAAAGCCATCTATACTATAATCGGGTTAGAAGGTATTGAAGAAGAACATGAGATGCTCGTCCCGATTGGATCAGGTGCCAATATTATGGCAAGGATCATCAAAGCTGATAAAGTGATTGTTGAAATAGGTGCAGGTATTAGTGTTGAAAAAAATTCAGATGAGGCAAAGCAGAGTTTAATGTTTCGAAAAGAAGAACTTACTAAATTCCATGAAAAATTACAAACCGACCTGAATGAACTGGTAAATAAAATAAAAGAGATCGAAGCTATAGTATCTTCACTTGCAGATAAACGGGAGCAGCAATTACAAGAGCCAAAGCAACCACAGGTTCCTATGCAGGGTACATAGATGTTTAATAATTTAAAAGAAAAACTTGGCGGTATTAAATCTTCTTTAGGAAATGTACTCGAGCGACAGGATAAAAATAATTCTGACAAAATTGAACAAATAGAGCCTGCTGTTGATGAGACAAAGGATGAATTACTCAAAGAATCAAAAAAACAAAAAAGCAAAAAAGCAAAATCAGAGTCTGTAGGGATTGGTAAGAAGGCAAAGGCTCTATTAATCGATCGAGAGTTCATTATTGATGATAAAAAACTGGAAGAACCCTTATGGGATCTGGAAATGGCATTGCTTGAGAGTGATGTAGCCCTTCAGGTAACAGAAGAGATCGTAGAATATGTAAAAACGCAACTTAAGGGAAGCAGACTAAAGATCAGACAGAATAAGGCAGACGTTGTTGAACAGACCTTAAGAGAGGCACTGATCAATGTATTGAGTGTGGAAAAACTTGATTTTGACGAATTCATTGAAAATGCTAATAAGCCTGTTACCATAGCATTTGTAGGTGTTAATGGTACTGGAAAGACAACGACTATATCCAAAATAACAAATTATCTTCAAAATCGTGGATTCTCAGTAGTAATGGCTGCTGCCGATACCTTCCGTGCAGGAGCTATTGACCAGTTAGAGCGTCATGCAGATAACCTGGGTACAAAATTAATCAAACACCAGGAAGGCGGAGACCCGGCTGCAGTGGTATTTGATGCTGTGGAATACGCCAAAGCCAGAAAAAAAGATGTTGTACTGGCAGATACAGCAGGCAGGATGCATACGAATATCAACCTGATGGATCAGATGAAGAAAATATGCAGAGTGGCTCCACCTGATCTTGTAATATTTGTTGATGAGGCTATTGCCGGTAATGATGCGGTAGAGAGGGCAAATATTTTCAACCGGACAGTACCTATAAACGGCACTATACTGACAAAAGCTGATGCCGATTCCAAAGGGGGTGCAGCAATTTCCATTGCGCACACTACCGGCAAACCTATACTGTTCCTGGGCGTGGGCCAGGAATATGATGATATTATCAAATTTGACCCTGAATGGCTGGTTGATAGATTATTTGAGTAAATTGCCAGAGATAATACCACTATTACAACCTATACATGATCAATGCCCCCAGGACAACCATACCATCACGCAGTGGCCTGAACTTAGAATCACCGGTACGTGCCCTGTAAGTTATAGGTATCTTTGTTATCCCAAGTCCCATCCGCACAGCCTTTGCAGTAATCTCGGTTTCTATCCCGAAACCATCCGATTCCAGGGACATCTTCTGTATGGCTTGTTTTCTTATTGCCCGCATTCCTGATAGGTTATCCACTCTCCTAAAGTAGAGTAAATGGAACAGGCCTCTGGATAGAGCATCTCCAATAAGAAAAATTTTAGGCAGGGAATCCCCTGTGAATTCTACCCTTTCACCTACAACCAGGTCATATTTATCAAGAGCTTTGATAAATTCAGGGACCAGTTCGATTGGATATGTACCATCCACATCCAGAAATACTACATCATCCTTCGCATAATTAAAAGCACTTCGTAAGGCTTCTCCTTTTCCCAGACCGCGATCAAAGATAACCTCAACGTCTAGCTGCCTGGCAATCTCAACAGTCCTATCTGTAGAATTCCCGTCTACAACCACTATACGCAACTGACAGCATATCCTATTTATCTTATCTATTGTAGCGCCTATACAGGCTTCTTCATTCTTTGTGGGGAGGATCAGGCAAACCATCGTATCACTTTAATAGATCATCTAATTTACCATCTACCAGCTTAATGATCCGGTTGGTCCTTTCTGCTACCCAGGGGTCGTGTGTTACTATAATCACGGTTTGACCATTCCCGGATAGTCTTTGCAGGATATTAGTGATCAACTCACGGGTTTTAGTATCCACTTCACCGGTTGGTTCATCTGCCAGTATTATCGCAGGTTTATTTGCCAGTGCTCTTGCAATACTTACTCTTTGCTGTTCTCCGCCGCTAAGTTCCGAGGGTTTATGCTTCAGCCGGTCACCAAGTCCCATCTCAGTAAGGACTTCTTTAGCTCTGGTTATGCGTTCTTGCTTTGGTACTCTGGCAAATCTCATGGCAATCTCTACATTACCAAGAGCACTCAGGGCACTTAGCAGATTGAAGTGCTGGAATACAAAACCGATCTTCTCACGACGCAACTTTGGAATATCCTTATTTTTGGCTTTTGTTACTTCGATGTTGTCAATGAATACTTTTCCTTGTGTAGGTTTTTCTAACATTCCGATAATAGAGAGCATTGTGGATTTTCCCGATCCGGAAGGCCCGACAATACTTACCAGTTCACTGCGTTTGATATCAATATCCACTCCACGCAGGGCATGAACAGGTATCTTTCCCTGCATATATGTTTTTTTTAAGTCCCTGGTCTTTAAGATGATATCTTCATTCATGTCACTAATATCCCTTGCATCTTTCATATCATTCATAGCGCAGAGCCTCCATCGGGCTCATCCTGGTAGCTCTTATCGCTGGATAGATACCAGAGGCTGTTCCCAGCAAAATGGCGAACAGCATGGCGACAGCAACGAGACGTGGAGTGATAAGGAACAGTACGATACCCTGGTCGGCCAACCACAGGTTCATTCCGTAAATAACCGCCCAACCGCTGACCAATCCCAATAGACCACCCATCAGGCCCATTATAGAGGCTTCACCTACTGTCATTAATAGAATATCACGCTGCTGTGCTCCTATGGCTTTTAATATGCCGAATTCCTTTGTTCGTTCCATGACTGACATGAGCATAGTGTTCATAACACTCAGTCCCCCTATAAGAGCAGCCAGTACGGCAGCACTGACCGTGATCACTGAGAATATCCTCAGATTTTGCTCTGCCTCCTTCTTTAACTCGCTTGGTGAGAGTGTATCTACTCCGTCCACACTAAGTTTAATTCTTTTGGCAAGTAAATCACCATCCACGCCTTCCTGCGGAAGAGCAAAGATCAAAGAGACCATATCGTCCATATCATAGATATCCTGGGCTATATCAAGAGGAATTGCTGCATTAGCATCAAAGAAACTGCCTGTATATTCCAGGACTCCCACTACTATAAAATTCTTATCCTCTATCTCAAGTCTGTCTCCCACTCCTATATTATATTGTGTGGCTATACTGCTGCCTATAACAGTTACATACCTGTCTCCTCTTAATAGGAACCTGCCATCTTTAAGCTGGATTGGTGTCAAAGCAACCTGGGATTTCTCAGGACGAATACCTGTAACCTGATTTCCACCAAAACTCATTCCTCCTCCTTCTTCGAGAGGTGCCATTAGCATTCCGTATGCATCCTCTACACCAGGTACTTTTCGTACTTCTGCAGCTTTGCTATTTGTCAGCCCACCTCCGAATACTCCTACTGAACTAAATACCCGTATCTTTTCGGCTGTAAGTGAAAATGATTTCTCGAATGTCTGGTTGAAGTTCTCTGACATGCCCCCCATCACGATCACTGCAAAAATCCCAAGACCTATGCCAGATACAGTCAGTCCTGTCCTGATCTTTCGCTGAGTGAGGTTTCGCAGGATTATATCAAACAATAGTTTCACCACCTAATTTTTTCTAATAAGTGCAAAACTGACCGTGATCATAACCAGGGTCAGGATAATGTTAAACCCGGGTGTCGTTTTCTCAGTAGGCTTACTGATTGGATTTATAGGTTCTGGTATGAGCAATACGGTCTCATACCTATCCAGTATATCTCCTTTAAGGGTTTTTACCAGTATGAACACGTTATATACACCCGGATCAAGATCATTCCAGACCATTCCTACTGTATCATCCCTGTTCAGTGTAAGTATATCTGATCGGTCTGAATAAATAAGCGGCTCTGCACCGTCCTGTCTAAGTTCAATTTCCACTATGCCGTCAAAAGGAACCTGTGAGCGGCCGAATAAGGTTACACTACCCCCAAAATCATCAACATCCACATCCGTATCATCAATTTCGATATCCTGACATGATGTGAACCCGGTCACATACGATGATGTGATCTGCGGCGCATGAGAGAAGGCCACGACACGTACAATATAGTCTGTCTGGTCTTTTAGCAGTATAGGCCAGTTAATAGAAAGTGGGGTAGACTGGATAATAGAGATGTCCTCTTTTGTTTTTGAATAAATGATCTCATTTTGGTAGATCAACTCGAAGGTAATGTCAGCAACAGTCGGATCTGATAATTTTCTTGGAATTAATAGCACACTGGCACCACTGCTTGTGGCACTTAGATCAACTATTTTGAATCTGGGGAGTGTTATGAATCCATATGAGAATTTACATGAGGATTCATTTATTAGTTCATCATTACTATAGACAGTGGCTTTAGCAGTATAGCTATTAGCATTTGAGTGTAACTGAGTGTCCCATATAATTACCTTGGTGAGCTTACTATCTTCGGGCATATCCAGGTCTATTGTCCGGGTTATGATAATATCGTCTTGATGTGATAGGGTGAACTCGATGTGTCCGTTTTCTATTGAGTTATGGGATTGCAGTGTTATATCCATACTATTCTCATCAGAAAAAAGAGATATTATTTCAACCTGGGGTTGAGCAGATACAGGATGTGATGAAGATAGGATTGTTAGTATTATTGAAAGTAATAGAATAGTATATGATCCGGATTTAATTGTGGCTGTGGTGGATAATAAATAAGTTTTATTCATGATATTATTCTCTTTTTTTTGGTTTGAAAGATGATCGTCGAATATATTTTTTGTTATCGTACTTAAATATATCCGGGAACATTTGAGGGCACATAATATTTTCTCTAAAGTATCCACTGTGCTCTCTGTAGCAGAGTCAAATAGCCACCACAGTAATGAACCATAGTTCCATCTATGGAATGGGATCGGCCATGAAACTGACCGGCAATACCAGCGATATGCTGCGGCACTAAAGTGGAAGCTAAAGCAGATTAATGATTGCTGGGGTGATTACGGTTGGGATGGTTGCGAATGCCTTCGGCTGAGGAAGTCATGATCCATTTTGGTGGTACATTAGATAGCGTCAGGAGAATGTGTATTTATATACAGGGAAAGATTTGATATAATCCATCCCTGTATATAAACCATGAACAAAGAAACAATCAAAAAACTCATAATTTTAGCTCAAGAGCGTGAAGTTACACTCGCAAAAAGAGATACTCAAATTTACTTTTCAGGTAAGATCAACACAATTATTGGTTCTAGAAGAGCCGGAAAAACA
>MZXQ01000181.1:0-3639 GCA_002926195.1 Candidatus Methanomarinus sp. HR1
TTGTCAGGCGTATAATCGCTAATAACATGATTATAGTAGTTTTCTTAGGATATCTTTACTTATTCCTGCTTATTATTTTAAGTTGTTTATTGTATTAAATATTTTGCCTATTATTTATATATAAGTACACTCTAAATGACATGTAGTCTCTTCTTCTGTATTTATCGGTCAAAATCACCGTCAGCTTTTTCAGCGTAGATGCGGATTCTTATATATTTATAAAAATCTTACTGGTAAAATAATTATAACAGTATAAAGTTCAATAAATAGAACTCAATATATAAATGCAAACCTTTCGATTAATGACAACCTATTAATACAATTGACTGAATCTATTAATTACCAATATTCATACTATTGGAAAAACCATAGGGAATAAAATCTATGATGCATGGGGATTTGCTGTCAAGTACTATGGCAAGTGCATCAAAATCTTTGCAGGAGTGAATAAAAATGGAAAAAAATAATAACAATAGACCATATAGATTCGGATGGCTCCCTGATTATCCTGATATCAGGGATTATACGGAAAAACATGATAAACTTCAGCCCATACTTAAAATGACAAGTGTGAGGTCTCCGGAAAAGGCTGCAAAAATGAAGCTTAAGGAAACAGAAGATCTAAGGTTTTGGTTCTCTAATATTGAGGACCAAAAAACCATTGGCTCATGCACTGCAAATGCAGGAGTGGGTATTATAGAATATTTCCAGCGAAGAGCCTTTGGAAAGCACATCGATGCTTCTCGACTCTTTCTTTATAAGACAACACGAAATCTTATGCACATAACAGGTGATACAGGGGCTTTTCTTAGAACAACAATGGGTGCAATAAGACTTTTTGGTGTTCCACCTGAGGAATACTGGCCATATACTGATGTAGTACCTACTGAGCCGAATATACCGGATTACCACTTTGATCTGGAACCACCTGCTTTTTGCTATGCTTTTGCTTCAAACTATAAATCAATCAAATATGTCCGTCTTGACCCACCCGAAATTGCAATGAATACAATTTTAGACCGGATCAAGTTATATCTGGCATCCGGACTTCCTTCGATGTTTGGTTTTTCGGTCTACCGTTCATATGAGCAATCCAATAACAATGGCGGAAAGATCCCGATACCATGTTCTAATGAAGAATGTATTGGCGGTCATGCTATTGTAGCAGTAGGCTATGATGATAATATGGAAATAGCAAATGAATTATGTGATCAAGAAAAAACAAAAGGCGCATTGCTTATAAGAAATTCCTGGGGCACAGGATGGGGCGATAAAGGTTATGGTTGGCTCCCGTATGAATATGTACTTCAAGGAGCAGCAGATGATTTTTGGGTACTTCTCAGTCAGGAATGGGTAAACACCAATCAATTCAAGATATAAAAGAACAAAATCCTCGCTAACGCTCGTATTTACTTGACCGACATTCCGGAGGAATGGAGGATTAGTAAATCCGAAGCATTTTTTTAACAATATTTATCTATATTCTATAATACATAATTACAGTATGTCAATAAGAGCAGTTTTCTTTAGCNNACTGCTTAATTTTAAAGGATGGAAGAAATATCATGGTATATGACGTAATTATAATAGGAGCTGGCCCTGCGGGATTAACAGCAGGTATTTATGCAAAACGTGCGATGATGAATACGGTTCTTATCGAAAAAGTGGGTATAGGCGGTCAGATTATGAAGACACATAAGATCGAGAACTATCCCGGTTATCCACAGATCAGTGGTATTGAACTGATGCAAAAGATGGAAGAACATGCAAAGAAATTTGATGTTGAGACCACTTTTTCAGAAGTCCTGGAGATCAAAGACAGAGGAGATGTTAAAACTATTATAACATCAGATAATGAAATAGAGACCAGGACAGTGATCATTGCTACAGGTACAAGTCCCAGGAGACTTGGTGTGCCCGGAGAAGCTAATTTTACTGGAAAAGGAGTGTCCACCTGTGCTACATGTGATGGATTTTTCTTCAGGGGCAAAGATGTGGCACTTATAGGAGGAGGTGATAGCGCTATTGTTGAGGCTATCTTCCTTACAAAGATGGTTAATAAGGTATATGTTATCCACCGCAGAGACGAACTTCGAGCTGAGATGATCAATCAAAAAAGAGCTTTTGATAATCCTAAGATCGAGTTTGTCTGGAATTCCAATGTACAATCTATTGAAGGTAATGACATGGTACAAAAGATCACCGTCAAGAACAAGATCACTGAGGAGGTCACACAATTGGATGTCAGCGGTGTATTTATGTATGTGGGCGTGGATCCGAATACCGGTTTTATCAATGCTGATAAGGACAATAGCGGTTTTTTAAAGACGAGTCCGGATCTATCTACTTCCATACCAGGGATATTTGCGGCAGGGGACTGCCGGGTTACACTACTGCGCCAGGTAGCTACAGCTGTGGGAGATGGAGCACTGGCAGCTGTTTCGGCGCAGCGATATATAGGTACATTGTCGAACTGAACTAAATTTATGAAGAACAAAGAACGAATACCCGGGATCATAAGACTGCTAAAGGATGAATACCCTGCATCTCGAACTGCACTTAAATTCAAAACGCCTTTTCAACTGTTAATAGCTACAATATTATCAGCACAATGTACTGATAAAAGAGTGAATATTGTCACAAAAGAACTCTTTGGAAAATATCCTACACCAGACGATCTTGCAATTGCTAATCTGCATGAACTGGAGCAGTGTATCAGATCCACTGGTTTTTACAGGCAAAAGGCAAAGAATATCAAAAACAGCAGTATTGTTATTATTGAAAAATTCAACAGCCAGGTACCTCATACTATGGAAGAACTGATCACTCTGCCTGGTGTTGGCCGCAAAACCGCTAATGTTGTGCTGTCCAGTGCATATGGTATCTCAAAAGGCATTGCAGTAGATACACATGTAAAACGATTGTCATACAGACTGGGGTTGAGTGATCATACAGACCCTGTTAAAATCGAGCTGGACCTTATGGAATTGACCCCTAAAGCAGAGTGGAACGATTTATCATTACGATTAATCCTGCATGGCCGTTCTATATGTAAGGCTCGGGGCCCAAAACACGATATGTGTGTGCTTAAGCATCTCTGTCCAAAAAAAGATACGGTTTAGTATAACTGTGCGTAGATACTAAAACAATGGTATGACTACATTACCACCGTAAGGTTTAAGCTTGTTATGAATATATATTCATTCATGACAGGATCGAGACATCATCAGAGGCTACAGAAGATTTTGAAACGATCGTTAACAAGATAAACCATTTTATAAAAGGAGAATAAAAAAATATGAAGATATGTGTAACTTCAACCGGAACAACCATGGATGCGCCTGTAGATCCAAGATTCGGACGATGCCAGTATTTCATGATAGTGGATCTGGATACGATGGAATATGAAGCAATGTCGAATCCAAGTATAGGCGCTTCAGGCGGTGCAGGGATACAGGCAGCACAAACCGTTGCTGGCAAGGGTGTTGGTGCTGTTGCCACAGGAAACGTGGGACCAAATGCAACCCAAACACTCGGCGCTGCCGGAATACAGATCATGACAGGTGCAAGAGGGACTGTAAAAGATGCGATCGAACAGTATAAAAGCGGTGGATTAACGCAAACTGAGATCCCGACCGC
>MZXQ01000181.1:3667-4974 GCA_002926195.1 Candidatus Methanomarinus sp. HR1
GGAATGGGTACTGGCGGAGGTATGGGACGCGGTGGCGGCGGTGGCCGTGGCGGCGGCGGTCGCGGTATGGGAAGAGGTATGGGTGTGGGCTTAGGGGCTCAGATACCACCCACTCCTCCTGTGTCACCTCCACCTGCTCAGACGAAAGATGAGGAGATACAATCCCTTGAGATTCAGATGAAAGCTATCAAGGCAAAACTGGATGAACTTAAAAAATAGGAGGTGAATGAAATGAGAGGCGGAAATAGAAATATGTACTATGCAACAGGGCTCCCGGGATGGATGCGGCTTGGATATTCGCCGGGCTGGGTCGGACGAAGTCCGGGTGGACTGCCACCAACAGCACAGTATCTAAGAACCGGAACATGGCCAGCGCTACAGCAGCAGGTTCAATGGCAGGGAATGCCGGTTGGCATGCCAGCCATCTCCGAGCAGCAGGAACTTTCAATGCTCGAATCTCAGGCAGCAGCGCTTGAGCAGCAACTGGAACAGATTAAAAACAGACTTCAAGAATTGAAAAAATGAAATACCAGGTAAATGAATCATTGTGTGTAGGATGTGGGTTGTGCGTCGACGTATGTCCTGTAAAAGCAATAACTATATCTGATATAGCAAAAATCGATGTAGATCTATGCACCGGTTGTGGAACATGCGTTAACGTATGCAGGAAAGGAGCGATTGTCGAAGTACCGGTTGAAACGGTGAAAGAGAATCTCCCCGTGCCTGTCGCAATTACGTCTGGGATTGCAAATGCCATAGGATCTATTGGAAGTACCATCAAGCGCTACACGAATAGTAGCGCTCAAACCGGATCCCGTCAAGGTAGTACCGGACGTGGTGGCGGTCGTGGTCGAGGCGGTGGTGGTTGCAGGAATAATAAAAAGAATAAGAGGAGATGATAACAGATGCAGATGGGTTCAGGAAGAGGAAGTGGTATGGGCAGAGGCGGCGGAAGACAAGGGCTTGGTCCGGTCCGGGAGTGTAGATGCACGAATTGCGGATATACCCAATCACACCAGCCAGGTGTGCCGTGTGCTAATCAGGCATGTCCGAAATGTGGATCAGTAATGGTAGGTGTATAATCTGCCATTCTTTATTTTTTAAGTGGATATTAACATGAATTTAGATGAACTGGCCGAAGGGCTGGAAAACATGATATTAGAGGATGCAAAAAAGATTTTTTCAGAAACAGTGATTGAATATGCCTACAATCCGAGAAATGTGGGAGTGATCAATAATGCAGACGGAGTCGGGAAGATTACAGGCACCTGTGGAGATACAATACAAATATGCATTCGTGTTGAGAA
>MZXQ01000181.1:5010-5869 GCA_002926195.1 Candidatus Methanomarinus sp. HR1
GCGTTGATGATCAATAGTAACGATCTCCTTCGCAGTCTTGGCGGATTACCTGAGGAACATGTACATTGTACAGTCCTTGTGGTAGATGTTCTGCGGGGGGCAATCGATGATTATACGATTAAGATTAATAATAAGACAAACTATATAGATAAATAAAAGGTGAAAATAAATGAAAGTATGTATTCCGACCACTGGAGAAGGTGGTATTGATGATTTAGTAGGTCAGCATTTCGGCAGGGTTCCAACATATACTGTCGTAGATCTTGACACAAATGAAATAAATGTAATTCCGAACACCAGTGAGCATATGGGCGGTGTAGGCTTGCCTCCTGAGTTCATATCTAAAACTGGCACTCATATAATGCTCTGCTCCGGGCTGGGACCGAAAGCGGTTCATATGTTCGAAGATTTCGGCATCGATGTTTTCGTTGGTGCACAAGGTACGGTACACGATGTGATTGAGGCATGGAAGCAAGGGAAACTCACAGAAGCTACTGATGAGAATGCATGTAAAGAGCATAGACATCATTAAATTAAGATTCGCAGAGACTATTGATCCGGCACAGATGATAGGCATGATCACAGCATATTTTGCTTATGGTGACATGAATTATTATGAAGAGCGGATATAACAGCCCTCTGAGATCATAATGAACGGGCAGGCAGATGGATTATACTAATATTCATCGCCGACCCTAAAATCCCCAATCATCATTTCTGTTGACATGACAATAGCAAACACCTCATTGCTTTCTTCAACCTTATAAGTCAACCATCCATTACGATGTTGGGTTTTTATACCTAACCTTCTTTTATAATAGAATGTTTTATTAAGTAAAATGCTAAATATAATACTATG
>MZXQ01000180.1:0-1251 GCA_002926195.1 Candidatus Methanomarinus sp. HR1
TGCCTCCTCCCCCTGTGCAATGATCTTTACTCTGCCATCGGGAAGGTTTTGTACATTTTCCATTTTGTTTAAATAATCATCAAGTGCATCCTTCCAGTGCCGCATAGGTGCTACCTTCGTATTAGCAAGAGACGAATATTCAGGACGCTTAGCTTTTCGTACAAACTCATCACTAGAACATGCAGCAATATTATCAATAACTGCCGCCGCAAACTCATACCATGAACACACACCTTCATTAGTTATATGATATATACCAGGCGCTAATCCAATGATCTCAACAGTTTTCCTGGCAAGATCAGCAGTATAAGTAGGTTTTCCAAACTGATCATTTACTACCTTTACAGTATCCATTTCTCCTGATAACCTGATCATAGTCGAAATAAAATTATCTCCATTTATGCCAAAGAGCCATGAGGTCCGTATAATACGGTAATCAGTCATATTTTCCATAATACTCTTCTCACCCATAAGCTTTGATTCCCCATAACTATTGACCGGATCAGGGATGTCAGATTCCGTATACTGCTTTTTTGAGCCGTCAAATACATAGTCCGTACTAAAATGCACCAGTATTGCCCCTGCATCCGAGCAGGCCTGTGCTATATAACCAGGTGCTTTGCCATTGATCTCAAACGCCAGTTCCTTATTGTTTTCATCCTCACAACCATCAACATCAGTATAAGCTGCANNTCCTTATCTGTGATATCAAGACCACTATGATCCAGCATTATCGCATCAGTAAAAACTTTACATAGATCAAAACCAAGCATGCCCCCTGAGCCCAGTATCAATGTCTTAACTTCTCCCACCACCATCGGTTCTCAACATACCACTTAACAGTATCCTCAAGCGCTCTTTTAAATTCATATTCAGGACTCCATCCCAAATGCATTAATTTCGAACAATCAAGTGAATATCTAAGATCATGACCAGGACGGTCCTGTACATACTTGATCATGGATTCATCGTCATTTAGTATATTCAATATCATTTTTGTGATCTCAATATTGGTTATCTCTGTCCCGCCGCCGATATTATATATTTCTCCAGTCTCACCACCATGAAGTATAAAATCAACGGCCTTGCAGTGGTCCAGTACATATATCCAGTCTCGTATGTTTTGACCTGTTCCATAGACCGGAACCTTCAGCCCCTCAATAAGATTGGTAATAAATAATGGTATCAATTTTTCAGGATATTGATAAGGACCGAAATTGTTAGTACAGCGGGTTATGATAACAGGTAAAT
>MZXQ01000180.1:1290-1503 GCA_002926195.1 Candidatus Methanomarinus sp. HR1
TGAATGAGCCATTGGTAATGCTCCCGTATACTTCGTCCGTAGAAATGTGGATAAACCTATCAATTCCTGCTTTATGCGCACTGTCAAGCAGGACATATGTACCCAGCACATTGGTCCTAACAAAAGCAACTCCGTCTTCAATTGAGCGATCAACATGGCTCTCTGCTGCAAAATGAACAACACAGTTACTTTGCTGCATAAGAGGATCAACAA
>MZXQ01000180.1:1557-2118 GCA_002926195.1 Candidatus Methanomarinus sp. HR1
CAGCATATACCTGATAAAATTACTTCCGATAAACCCGGCTCCCCCGGTTACAAGAATATCCAAATTATCACCCTAACCGTGTTTCATACCTGGCATAAGTCCCCAGTCATAGGGAATCTCATCAGTATCAGGGGGTAGCCGGTATTCATCCGGTTCATCATAATTATATGGCAGGGTAGGGATGCTGACAAAGAATGCAGTTTGGGTTCCAATCCCCTTGAATCCGTGATATACACCTGGTGGAACACTGATCAATACCGGGTTCTTTTCACCTATAAAAAGTTCCATTAAATTTTTACAGGTAGAAGAGCCGTCTCTTGCATCATATAGTGCCACTTTCATCATCCCATGTACACATGTGAAATTATCTGTCTGCTTTTTATGATAATGCCAGCCCTTAACAACACCAGGATATGCAGTACTCAGATATACCTGGCCAAACTGTTTAAAAATATCATCATCGCAGCGCAATATTTCCATAAGCCATCCACGCTCATCAGGAATTACATCCAGCTCTTTTATTTGAACCCCTTCTATTGTTATCTTCATATGTACCTCCAA
>MZXQ01000180.1:2156-2465 GCA_002926195.1 Candidatus Methanomarinus sp. HR1
AGTGAACATTTTCGATATAAATCGATTGATATAGTCTAACTGATACAATCTAACCGGTTGCAGTAGATTGTAAAGTTATATTACTTAAACACTGTGGTCATCCATAAATTTGTTGACCATTGTTATAATCTCAGATTTGTTAATATTTTCAACGAAAACATAAATGTATTAGAATATCACAAAAAACTGGTCCCAATCATTTAAATGATGCGGTTGAAAAAAAGGTTAAAATTAGAATTTATCTGTTTAGACACAGATTTATTCTCATGTTTTTTGTTTATCAGTAAAATTGTAAGAAGAAGAAGATTC
>MZXQ01000179.1 GCA_002926195.1 Candidatus Methanomarinus sp. HR1
TCAAGGTTCACTCCACTACAATCCGCATCTTCTGCCGCTTTAAGAAGTTGCTTCACTTTATTTTGGATCGTCCTCACTATATTCACCTTTTATTGTTCTAATTATAAGTCATATAGCCTTTATAAGTATTCGTAACTTTGCTACCTGAATAGTTACGAATAGATTTTAGAGGCGACGTCTATACATAAAAATTAGTCTATAATCTACCGGATTAATTTTATGTACTATTGAAGTTCATTAAATCACTGGTTGTATAAACAAATGCCAAACAATAACAAGATCACAGGTGATATGAAGATCGAAGAAATTGTAGCTATGTATCCTCGATCATTAAGTATATTTGTCAGATATGATGTGGGAGTTGATGGATGCCGTTGCGCTCCATTTAGCAGTCTCAAAGAAGGTGCCATGATCAAAGGTATCGATCTGGATGCCATATTAAAAGATCTCAATGATCTTGCAGCCCGGATCGATGCTAAGAACTTGAAAAGGAATGAATATGAATATACCCGATAGATCATGCTCTTTGGAATTCATGTATTATTTTAGCAAAATATAAGTGTATTGGTATTTGTTTTACTCATAATGAAACTTCATGAATATCAATCAAAACAAATTTTCGATCAATATGGCATACCCATTCCCGAGGGGATTATATGTACTACTATTAATGAAGCCGGGCAGGCTGTCCGGCAACTGCATAGTGCGGTTATTAAAGCCCAGGTGCTGGTAGGAGGCAGAGGAAAAGCAGGTGGTATCCTTAAAGCCACACAGGATAATGCCAGTAGTATTGCTGCACATATCTTTGGTCTTACTATCAAGGATCTGCCAGTGCGTAAAGTGCTGGTTGAAAAGAGTATGGCAATAGCAAATGAGTACTATGTAGCTATTGTACTGGACCGCAGTACCGGATGTCCTATGTTGATGGTAAGTGCCAGTGGAGGTGTGGATATCGAAGAGGTGGCAAGGACCTCACCTCATCTGATCTGTAAAAGATCTATTGACCCCTGCATGGGACTTATGTCACATCAACTGTTATATATGGCAAAAATGCTGGGAATTGATGATATTACTGCATTATCAAAACTTATCAAAAACCTGTATAATATATATGAAACACTTGACTGCACTTTAGTTGAGATCAATCCTCTGGTATTGACACAGGATGGCCGGATAATAGCCTTAGATGCCAAGATCAATATTGATGATAATGCACTGTTCAGACAAAAAGCTATGCAAAAACTGTATATACAAAACCAGGATGATCTTGAACCTCATGAAGTACAGGCCAAAAAACTTGATATGAGCTATGTGGATATGGAAGGTAATATCGGATGTATAGTGAACGGTGCGGGACTGGCCCTGGCAACCCTTGATATGATCAGCCTTACAGGCGGTTCGCCTGCTAATTTTATGGATGTGCGCGGTGGTGCTGATGCTTTTCATGTAGGCAGTGCTGTGTCTATCACTGCGTCCAATCCAGGGACAAAGGTGCTGCTTATCAATATGTTCGGAGGACTGACCCTGTGTGATGAGATCGCGCAAGGAATACGTGATACGCTTACAGAACTGGATATTCCGGTTGTTATCAGACTCACCGGTACCAACCAGGAGAAAGGGTGGGATATTCTTCAAGGTGCAAATGTGACTGTAGCACACAGCACATCAGAAGCTGCAAGGATCGCTGTGGAGATGGTACAATGAGTATACTGGTAAACGAAAAAACCAGATTGATAGTCCAGGGTATAACCGGTCGTGTGGGTACACTGGAAACAAGATTGATGTTAAACTCAGGCACACAGATAGTAGCAGGTGTCACACCTAAAAAAGGCGGCAAGACAATAGAAGGCGTGCCTGTGTTTGATACTATGCAGGAAGTACTGGATGAGATGAAGGCAGATACTTCCATCATTTTCGTGCCTCCGGCCCACGCAGCAGAGGCTATATTCGAAGCAGCGGAGGCCGGGATAAAACTGGTGGTGTGTATCACTGAAGGCATTCCTGTGAAGGATATGGTAAAAGTGCTTCAATATATTAAAGATAAGGATGTGAGACTCATCGGACCTAACTGTCCCGGCATTGCTACACCTGGTGGAGCAAGAGTAGGTATTATGCCTGATTTTATATTCTCAAAAGGTAATGTGGGTGTGGTTTCACGCAGCGGAACACTTACCTATGAAGTTGTGGATACGTTAAGTAAAGCCGGTATCGGTCAATCCACGTGTATTGGTATAGGTGGAGATCCTCTTATAGGGACAAGTTTCATTGACGCTCTTG
>MZXQ01000178.1:0-1319 GCA_002926195.1 Candidatus Methanomarinus sp. HR1
TCTGTCGACTTCCTTTTTCCCTTTTTGTGTCATCTCACTAATCATCCTGACATCTTCAGCCTCACGACCTACAGCAGTCTGTAATTCTTCGAATGATATATGGCCCATTGTATATTCCATAGCCAAAGCTTCGCGATATTTCAATAAATCTTTTTTGACAGCTTCTGCTAATTTCATCCTTAACCATTCTGACCTTGGAACATGGAGCATGTGTGCCAGTATATCGATTTCCTGTAAAAGATTTTCATTCATCCGGATATTTATTTGAGTAGTCATAATGTATCAATTGGTAGTATATTGATAGTAAATGCTATATAATTCTTGTTTTGAAGATCTTTTGAAACTGGAAGGGAAAAGATCATCTTACGGTTATGCTGCTCACTCAATTTCACAGTTAAATAAGCCTCAGTCTACATTATATGATTTGTATATATCAGCCAGAGACCTACCAGTATCAATAACATTCCCATACACCTCTTAATGATCAGGTCATATCGTGATAATGTACTCAGCTTCATACTGGAAATCCTGGCAGAATAAGCAATTATAAGCATTGGTACACCCAGCCCCATTGAATAGATAAACAATAGAAATCCTCCGTATTTTATCCCTCCTTCAAGAAGCACACCCATAAGAATAGCAGATAATACGGGACCGGTACACGGAATCCATACAATACCAAGTGACATTCCAAGGATCAAACCTCCGATAATCCCTTCCTTCTGCGGATCAACATTAACCCTGCCTGAGAAGCTGTTGAATATACTAAGGTTGAATTCCATAAGCATTGTGATACCAAGTATAATGATAATGATCTCTGCTACTAATTGTATATATTGTTGATACTGGAAAAATATCTGGCTAAAGGCTGCCATTCCCATTCCCATCACTGAAAAGGTCAGTGCCAGACCTGCAACTATCGCAATAGGTCTAAACTTACCTTTTTCGGTAGAGTATGCCAGTATGACAGGTAAAAGCGGCAGGATACATGGAGAAAAAATACTGATTATCCCTGCCAAAAAAGCCAGTACAGGTAATGGCAGGTCAATTGATGATAATAGATTTTCTATCTGAATTAATGTGGACATTGAAGTGCTCTATTCATCTAAGCTTAATTGCTTGCTTGATGGGAACTTCCAGCACTTCTTTGGGAGTAAATCCTATCATCATAGCTTCCCGGCGGTCATAGGTTTGGGTCCCATATCTGGTAACATAGTTATATCCTTTACTATCCTTTTTGACTATCACAGTCATATCAGGAATATAGTATACATTGAACTGAGTTGCCAGTTGAGGCTGTTTATCAGAGTCGATATAGA
>MZXQ01000178.1:1337-4538 GCA_002926195.1 Candidatus Methanomarinus sp. HR1
TACATGAAGGACACCGCTGTGCGCCTATCTCTATAAACACAGGACTTTGTTGTAGCAGAAGATCGATATCCTGTGTAGAATTTACTGTTATTAGTTCATTGCTTATAGCAGGTGTTACAGGTTCCTGATCAACACATCCGCATAAGGAGATCAGTATGCTTAAGAATACTATTAATAAAACACCATATTGTTTGATCATGATATCACTTTGTTCCTTTTGTNNTTTGTGGTTATATTTCTTATGGTGGAACCGTTTGAATTGATGCATATTCCACATTAAGAGAATATCTCTATTATTACTTCTTCTAATCCTGTTATTATAAACTGGATCGCTATGGCACTAAGGAGCAGGCCCATAATCCTTACGATAACCATTGTTCCGGTTTTTCCCAGGATCTCAAAAGCACGTTCAGACCTGGACAGAATGAAATATGAAATCAGATATACCAGACCAATATCAAAAAAGAGGAAGGATTTACTCACTACGTCATCTGCGGCATTGAAGAGTACTATCCCTGTAGTTATAGCCCCTGGCCCGGTAAGCAAAGGTACGGCTAAAGGAGTAACAACAATATCTTCCTTATGCAATGCCTCTTCTTCTTCCTCAACACTGCTCTTGGTATGAGGTCTTCTGCCAAAGAGCATCTCAATAGAGATAATAAATAGCAAGAGACCACCTGCTATTCTAAAAGAGTACATTTCAATATTCAAATAGCCAAATATTACATCTCCTGCAAGGGTGAAGATCATCAGGACTATAGCTGCAATAATCACTGCCTGTTTTACCATTTTCTTGCGGTCATTTTTATTATGATTGGTAAGTATTGCCATGAAAACGGGCACGTTCACTATGGGATCTACAATAATGAACAGTGTGATAAATGAGGATAAAGCAAAATTTACATCCATAATTCTTGTTCTATATTTGCATAGGTATCTTATAATGATTGAGTATGGTAGAAGGTAAACCTGTTAAAATAGCATACTTTTTTAAGTGGATACCGATCTTTCCTTATATTCGATCACTAATTTCAACAATGCCGGAGAAACAATAACCGAGACCACGATCATTAAAACAATTGCAGAAAAAATCTCATCCCCGATAATACCTAAACCCCTGCCAGCTGATATGAACACCAGCTCAACACCTGCTCTAGGCATCATTCCCACACCAAAGATCAGGCTATCGTAAGAATTAAAACCAGCGATCTTTGTTCCGATAAATCCTCCGATCAGTTTGCTCGAGAGTGCCAGTACGATCACAAGCAGTGCAAATAACCCGGCACCCTGTATAGCACTCAAATCAATAGATAATCCGATATATGCAAAGAAGATCGGCACAAATATCCCATATGAAATACCACTGACCTTGTTCTGCACGTCCTCTATTTTAGCAAAAGGTATGCTTGATAGACATGCTCCACCGATAAATGCTCCTATTACAGCATGCAGACTAAATACCTCTGCAAGGTATGCAGAAAATATAGCGATCATGAAGACGAATGCAAAGATCGATTCCTTTACTTGCATTTTATGTATGTAGGTGAACAGAACAGGAAAAACCTTCCAGCCTAAAATTATCATAATGATTAAAAAAATGACAAACTTGCCGCCAATTATCATCAATTGCATGCTGGTTGGGATATGGTGATATGTTGCTATTGAGATCAGTACTGAAAACATAAATATACCAATAATGTCATCCAAAATAGCAGATGAAAGCATTGTCGAACCTATCTTTTTTGAGAGATAATCGAGATCAATAAGTGTTCTAACAGATACGCCAATACTTGTCGGACTGAATGCAACTCCAATGAAAAGACATTCTATAAATTCTAAATTAAATGCTTTGCCCAGTAAGAAGCCAAAAGAAAACGGTACGATCACACTGCATAAAGTTGGAATTAGTGCTATCTTTATTGATGCTTTCACTTCCTGTAAATTAATCTCTTTATATCCTACAATAAATAATAGAAAAATAGCACCTAACATGGAGAAAAAAGATAGTATATCATCATCGGGATTAATCCATAGCATTCCAAGAAATATACCGGCTGCCATCTCACCCAGAATACCTGGAAAACCTGCCCGTTCGATGATCTCTGCGAATATTTTTGCCAGAAAAAGGATCAATAGAAGCTGTAGAAGGATATTCATAGATTACTCTCTTCTTTTGCAAATTTCATTAACTATATCTCTTTTGGATAAAATACCTACCAGTTTTCCCTTATCGACAACATAGACACGGTGGACATGGTGTTTGAGCATAAGATCAGCAGTTTCAGATAGACTGGCATCCTGGGATACAGTTACCGGATGCGTTGTCATGATCCCTCCTGCAACATCGCTGCAAGACCTGATAACAGATAGAAGTGTGTGTTCATAAGCAGGCATCTGATTAAACATAAGTATCTCAAGAACGATATCTTCACTAATAATACCTACAAGTTCACCTGTTTGTGAAATAACCGGATAACTGTGATAGTGATACTTCCTGAACAATTTTAACAGATCAACTATTGTAGTATTTTCACCTACACTCATGACATCTTTTGTCATGATTTCGGCTACACTGAGCTTTGAATAGTCTATAGTCATAATTAATAATTATTGTAGTTTTATTAATATCTTGTGTAAATGAACCTGATTTGTAAGTATTTAAGAGCGCAGAGGTTCAGTAGATAGAGTTTGTGTTAGCAAGAACAGCCATGCGGGAATGAAAAATATTTGTTTATCTCCTATTTTTTCCAGTCCAAATCTTTCAAAGCTCACAATAATACCTTTATCAAAATCCATTTCCTGCATACAGTTTAATATACCTTTCAAATCGCCTGATGATATCGTCTTTCTATATTTCACTTCAACAGGCAATAGACCGGAAGTTGTCTGTATCAGTATATCTACTTCAAGTTGAGCCTTGCCGTGCCAGTAGAATGTATCTGCACCTAAACGAGTTAAGTGATTAAAAACTGCTGTTTCCACCTTAAACCCCTCTTTTGTGTCCAGAAGCTGGAAAAAGGAATTATCCCCTGCATATATTTTCGGGTTTCTCTTAAGACTTTTTAATGTATTTCAAGAATAACTCTCTTTTGACTATACTTTCCTGCAGTCCGGAAGCAGATACAGGTCCGGACCACCAGGGGTTGAAAAGTACCATATCATTTAATATATGTTCATCATCCATATTAATGTATTACAGTT
>MZXQ01000178.1:4653-5706 GCA_002926195.1 Candidatus Methanomarinus sp. HR1
ATCTAATATATTATTAAAAATTAAAGGAAGCTAGGATTAGTTCCTGACTTCCTTATTGACCACTGACTCGATATGGGATTATGTGGATCTAATCCTTGCATCTCTTTTTCCAAGCAATTTGAGATTTTTATAGTCCTCTTTCAGGCACCAGATCATTATGGGTGCCACCCATCCCGGGTTCATCTCCCAATACGAAATCCAGTACTCGTATCTCCTTTGGACCCAGTTGTAGGCTTCTTGGGTAGTTTTTCCATCTATCAAAGCAATTGCACCACCCGCCCATATATCCTTAAATGCTGCATCCATGTCATCTCCTTCGAGGACTAATAACCAAAGATATGGCAAATAACCAATGTAACTTCTACCATTTGCTTCAATAACTTCAGGACCAAGCTCATTAGCACTTGAACAGCTCAGAGTATAGGTTACTCTATCACTTAATACTTCATGATTTGGTTCCGGACAGAAATAAGACCCGGGACAGCATATCAAATTAGACATTCCCTGACCACTAAGAATGTTATTGCCGCCGTGAGAAGCATGGAAAAAGAAGACCGGGTCTGCGCCTCTTAATTCATCCTCTACTTTTGAGCGAATAGCGTCATCCCTCTTTAAATCGTGAACGCCAAAATTTTTACTTCTTGCATGGAAAACGACTTCATTGCCAGTCCAAAATAGATAGTCCATCAGGTATTTGAAACGCCTGTAAATAAAGCCATCTGGCCAATCAGGTCTTGCAAACACTCCTACGTCTAATTTGCTCATTTTTCCACCTCTCCATACATTTTTATAATTTCAACTAGAATTCCTTCTTTCTCTTTAGATAATTTCCTTTCCTTGGTCTCTTTCTTTAACTCCTTGTAAAGATCTTTGGGAGTATATATTCTTGGCTCGATTTCCTGGCCAATGGAAGCTATTACTGGTTTGTCAAGCTCTTCTTTTGGAATTTTCTCGAACCATCTATCAACAGCATCCTTCACATATTCTCCCCTTTCCGAAAGGAGCTTTTCTATGTCTATTTCTTCTATCATTTTCTTTTTATTCCTCCTTATT
>MZXQ01000178.1:5714-5994 GCA_002926195.1 Candidatus Methanomarinus sp. HR1
AAAAGTGGTTTTTATGTTAGAAAAGAAATTTCGGCACGTTCACATTTTGATATTGTGTCTAAATTTCAACTTCACAGTTAATCATATACATCAATATTATTTATACGTTTCTATTGATAGAAATATAGTTCTTTTAAGATTTAGATTGCTTATTTAAAAGGCATGTTTATACATATATATAGATGTGATATATCCATAAACAGCAATTCACGTTATGGCTGTAAACGCATACAAGCAAAGGCATGATAACATATCATTTCGTATACATTTTATGATATTG
>MZXQ01000115.1:0-1043 GCA_002926195.1 Candidatus Methanomarinus sp. HR1
TGCATATGGACATAGGTGGGGTAGGAGGGAAGCTTATCTTCTTGATGCAATAAAAGCGTCGACACCATCTCGAGTGGTTTCATAGATGTGATCGGATCCAATTACATATTCAACTCCCATCCGGCGCATCTTGTCTCGCAACGGGTCCCTTACATGGGTGAGGTACATAACAATATTTTTATTGTTCAGTTCAATGATCAGCTTTATCAGACAGTTGGCGCCTGTGATGTCAATATCATTCATGGCTTCTGCGTCAATCAGAATCGTTTTCACAGGTTCCCTGGCTTTGGCAATATAATGCTTCACCTCACTTTCAAAAAATTTGCAATTAAAAAAGATAAGTCTGGCATCAAAGCGGAAGATAATCAGCCCTGGAATTGTTTCTGCATCAGGTCGTCGTTGGATATCCCGATAATAGGTCCTCTCACCAGGGACTCTGCCCAAAACTGCTGTCCCCGGATGACATGCTTTCTTGATCAACACTATAAGTGAGAGGAGGATTCCAAGACCTACACCCTGCAGCACGCCAAAGGCAAGCACGCCAATAAAACAGACTAGAGCCAGTGTAAACTCTGTATAACTGAGTTTCATCTCTTTTTTGAGTTTGGCAGTCTGGTCAAGACCAATCATCGCCATGATCACGATCGCTGCCAACGTCGCTTCTGGTAAGTTGGTAAATAGTGGCATCAGATAAAGTAATGTCAGGATTGCCAGGATGCCGCTTACGACATGGCTAATCTGTGTCATTCCACCTGCACCCATAGCCACCGATGTCTTTGACAGACTGCCCACTGCAATATATCCTGAGCTAAAGCCTGCACCAAGATTAGCAGCCCCCAGGGCAATTAAATCCTGATCATGATTGTTTTTTACTCCATCCTCCGAGAAAGCGATTTCGGCGGCGCCAAGCGTCTCTATGTATCCGAGCAGAACTATTGCCATAGCACCCGGGATAACAGCCATATAATCTGTCAGGCTTGCGTCTGGCAAACCCATAAGTGGCAAGCCGGTGCTAAGGGTGCCGACCACATTAACACCCTTAG
>MZXQ01000115.1:1151-5191 GCA_002926195.1 Candidatus Methanomarinus sp. HR1
CCGAACAGCTTTGGGACCTGAGTGATGATAGTAAACAAAACAATTCCCTCAAGAAATCCGGACATCACCGGGATCGAGATAAAATTGGCTATCCACCCCATCCTAAGTATTCCAACTATCAGGAAAAAAACCCCTACCGCTATCGCCATCGCCGTTGTTAGCGCCAGATACTCAGCCGCACCAACAGCAGCCACTGCGCCAATTGCACTGGCAGATATCAGGCATGCCGCTGAATCCGGTCCCACAACTAACTTGCGTGACGTACCGAAAATGGCATAGAAGAACAGCGGTAGGGGAATGGTATATAACCCCATTATCGGGGGTACTCCTGCAATCCCGGCATAAGCCATTGCCTCTGGCACAAGCACTGCCCAGATGGTCAGGCCGGCTATAAGATCATGGCGCAGCCAGGAAGGTTTATACTTTGGCAGCCATGTCAGGATCGGCAAGTACCTGTGGAGCAGGTTCTTATGGTCAGTCGAACTTATTTCATTACTCATGGCATATTTTTCTCTTAGCAACGGCGTTGTTATTAGATTGTTTTTAAATGGTTAATGTAATCGTTCTAAGATGGTATGATATCATACTTTTTAAATTCTCTGTTCACATCAGACAGGACATGGGATTTGATCAGCAGGTATACTACCCTGCAAAGGTAATTTAGAACTCCATATGACTGTCATAGAGGTCACAGAGATAGGAGTTGAGGATGGAAATGGCATCTCTGTGCTCTAATGTGCTCTATGTGGCAGAAAGTTACAAAGAACAGATATGGTTTAGTATAATTTGCCATTAGGTCATATGACGGTCATAAAAAAAAGCAATATTTATATAAGTTAAATACCTAGATTATTCGACTTGCAAAAAAAATACCTGTAGGTCTTGATATTAATATATTAGGAACAGTTGATGATTTTATCTATAGGAGGAAAATAATTTATGAGTGATTTTGTTTATTATTCCGGAATTCCCTCATTTGTTGTAATGCTGGGCATTGCAATGGTTGCTATTGTGATATTCTTAGTAGGAATGTATTTAAATATGAAAAAATGGGGGAACGGAAGTGCTTCTCATTTTTTAAGTGTCTTTTTAAAGAAGATAAACCACGAGAAATACGGACACCATCCAAGACAAAGCTTATTGTCCACAATATTTCTTGATATTATGCTTCAGCGCAGGATACTCAGGCGCAGTCCCTTTAGATGGGTGATGCATATGCTAATTTTCATTGGATGGATAGGAATGTTCGTGTTATCAATGGTATTTGCAATGTTTGAAATGCTGCATTTGGTAGGAATTGGAAATATTGATCTTAATGTAACACGAAACAGTCTTGATTTTGCCAATGAAATACTGGGATACATGTTATTGATCGGACTTATCATCGCTATAGTAAGACGTCTGGCAATTTCAGATGTCAGTAAGCGTACCCAGATGTTTGATTGGGTACTTGTCCTTGGTACTCTGGTCATCACTATAACGGGTTTTATGGCAGAAGGATTCAGACCTGATGCCATAACAGGTGCATGGACGTTCTTAGGTGCAAATATAGAATTAGCCCAAGCATTTGCATTATTCCATGTAACAATATCATTGCTATTCTGTATCGCATATATCCCATATAGTAAATATATGCATATGTTAGCAGCACCAATGGTCATTCTTGTTAATGGCGGAGGAGAATAAAATGGCAGATGAAGAAAAAACAATGCCTGAAATTCCAAAAGGTCAGCCTTTCATAAAGACTGAAATGATCGACCCGATATTTATGATGCAGTATGATGCCTGTACCAGATGCGGGGAATGTGAAAAATGGTGTCCTGCCCTGGATGCAAAAGACGGAGACCGGAAATATTCTCCAATGAACAAGATCAGCAGGTTTAGGGAATATATGGGGCGAAGTTATGGATTAAAGGCAAAATTATTCGGATCCAAGCGCCTCGATGAGGATGATATACAGGACTTTGCAGATGCCTTTTTCCACTGCAGTACTTGTGGAGTCTGTGCTACGGTCTGTGAAGCTGGTATAAACACTGTTGATATGTATGAAGCCACCAGACAGCAGCTTGTAATGAGAGGAAATGGTCCGTACGGTAAGACTGTAAATTTCCCCAAGCTTATAGGTGAATACCGTAACCCTTATTTGAAACAACAGAGTCAGAGACTGGATTGGATACCTGATGATGTCGAGATCGCTGAAAAAGCAGATGTAGCTTATTTTGCCGGCTGTACTGCTGGATTCAACCAGCAGGTACTTGGTGTATGTACTGCCAGGGTCCTGAACCATTTGAATGTTCCATTCATATATCTGGGTGAAGAGGAATGGTGCTGTTCGTCTGCTATTATCAGAACTGGTCAGCCTCATAAAGGAGATATTCCCAAGATCACAGCACTTCATAACGTAGAAGCGCTCGAAGCAAAGGGAGTCAAACAGGTGATGTTTGCCTGTGCAGGCTGTTACAGGGTAGCAACCATTGACTGGCCGAAACAGATCGGTAGAAAACCTAACTTTGAAGTAGTACATGTTGCTGATCTTCTTGCCCAGCTCATACAGGAAGGTAAGATCGAGTGGAAGAAATCCTTTGATAATAAGATCATCACTTATCACGATCCATGCCACCTCGGGCGTCATTGTGGTGTGTACGAGACACCCAGGGTTGTGTTAGATAACCTCCCTGGCCTCAAATTCGTGGAAATGGACCGGATCAAGGGACTTCAGCGGTGCTGTGGTGCAGGTGGCGGTGTAAAAGCAGGAATACCTGATATGGCACTTGATATCGCATCTGAAAGGATCAGGGATGCACAGGCTGTCAAAGCAGATATTCTGTCATCTTGCTGTCCATTCTGCCGCCGTAATATTGGCGATGGAAGGGATTCTGTATATGATCAGGTAGGTTCTACGAACTATGATTTGAGAGACAATCCTGATAATGAGATGCAGGTAGAAGATATGATCGTGCTTGTTGCTGAACTTATGGGTCTTTCTACCAAGATCAAATCCCAGGAAGAAGAAGAAGAAAAATTAGACCATCTAAAAGATAAAGTCTGAGAAAGTAGAATCGAAGAAGGACGAATAAACATTTCTAATCTGGTGCTATTTATGCACCAGGATTTTTTTAATATTTTACCATCATTTGTGTTAATCTGTGATTTATTTGTATCCACTTCAAATCAGAGGGCAAAAATGATAGTCACAGATCCAACAGGATCATAACAAATATATGAGGTTAAAAAAGATGGTCTATGTAACAGGTTTTAGATGTTTCAAATGTGGTAAGCACCATACGCCCGATGAGATAGAAAATAAACCCATACCCAGGTGTTCGAATTGTAATTCCGGACTGGATGCAGAATATGATTATGATTCCATAAGGAAATCCTTGCTTACTGATTCATTTATAAGAGGTACTCCATCCCACTGGAAATACTGGTCATTCATGCCTGTACATGATCTGTCTAAGATTATTACCATGCACGAAGGCGGTACACCGCTGCTTGAAAACAATTCCCTGACCAGGGATATCGGATGCAAAAGGCTATTGATCAAATATGAGGCTATGAATCCCACCGGTTCTTTTAAGGACAGAGGTTCCTCTTTGGAGATCACCAAAGCAATAGAATATGGCAAGAAGAAAGTAGTACTGGCTTCAACTGGCAATATGGGGGCATCAATAGCAGCATATGCGGCCTTCGCAGGTCTGGATTGTCTTGTGTTTGTGCCAAATATCGTGGGGCAAGCTAAAATAAAACAGATTCGAGCTTATGGTGCGGAAATAAGAATTGTTGATGATGATTATTCAGAAACTATGAAACAAGCAGAGGAGTATGTGATAACCCATTCGGATTCTTTCCTGACCGGTGATTATCCATGGAGGGGAGAAGGTACAAAATCAGCAGGTTTCGAGATCGCAGACCAGTTATACTGGAACGTACCTGATATTGTTATTGCACCTATAGGCAATGGAACTCTTATATGGGGTATTTTCGAGGCATTTATAGATATGCATACAGTTGGTATCATTGATTGTATACCTGTTATT
>MZXQ01000115.1:5247-7320 GCA_002926195.1 Candidatus Methanomarinus sp. HR1
TAGGAGTTCAGGTAGACGGCTGTAGGCCTGTGGTAGATGCATGGGAGAGTAAAGAAAAAGTGATCATTCCTGTTAATGATCCTCAGACTATTGCAACAGCTATTGCATGTGGTGATCCTATCGATGGACTTGGAGCTCTTAAGGCCCTTAAAGAGACGAATGGAATGGCAGTTAGTGTTTCGGATGAGGAAGTACTAGAGGCCAGGGACTTTATGGGAAAACATGGAATATTTGTAGAACCCAGTGGTGCAGTTGCCTATGCCGGTGCAAGAAGGATAACAGAACGATTGGATAAGAAGATTGTAGTCTGTATGGGTACCGGACACGGGTTAAAGGATATGTGCGGGATATAGAGTACACATGACAGGTGAATCCTAGCGACCCGCCGATAATGGAGCGTTTTGCCATAGTTTATCGAGAGAAGGTACTTTAGTCATAATTTCCTCATTTTGCTAAACACAATGATTGATGTAATGTTTTAAAATTACAGATTCCATTTTCAGTCACATTAAAAAAGGTGGCTCGTCAGCAATAGAATCATAAATCCTCCTTATCGTTTCAACTTCTTTTAATTCTCCCTCAACAGAAATCCTTACTGCACCTTCCGCACCACAAACACCGCCTCCTGCAATAAGCATGGCTTTTGCACATGAAAGGATTGAAATGGCCTCAATTTCTGTAATTATTTCTCCTGGTACAGGAAGTAGTCTGGGACCGGTAGAACCGGGTGAATTCAAAATAGAAGCGATTGTATCTATATCGTCAGAAATGCGTTTTTCGAGTCCGACAGGAAGGATCAGCCTGACACGTTTGCCGATTACGGCTTGCAAAGCAACCGCAATAGTACCTCCCCCGGGGTGGCCAATAAGAATACCTGCTTTCTTCTTTATCAGGTCAATACAATTCGCACCCTTAATAATGACATCTCCTTCCTTCAGATCATCTACGACATCGAAAATGGTTTTACCTTTTTGCCATACACCATTTACGATTACAACATCCCCTGGGAATTGGGATTCATCCGAAAGTCTGCCGGTTTGTGTGGTTTTCATATTAGGGGGCAAAATAACACCCCGGAAAAACCGATCCCTGATGAAATCCTTCGATTGTCCGAGAATTTTCAGCAATTCTTCCGCAACATAGCCATTGGTAGTTCCTGCTATTATCACTACAGTACCTGAATTGAGAGCTTTTTTAATGGACGGATGTGAAGCAGTTGCTTTCGCGATAAGTCTTTTTCCTGCTGCAGATGTCAGGATAAATTGAATCATCTTTTATTCCTCTTTTCTTTTAGGTTTTGCTTTTTATCAAAATTCGATTCCATAATTGCTACCTTGTACCTTAAGAAGATCCATATATTGTTTCAATTTTCTTTTTCAATCAAGTCCTTGAACATGTGATAATGTCTTTTTATTCTTTCAATGTAAGACTTATCTTTCAAAATGTACTTATTAACTCTATCCAATAATATAGGAGCAAGATCGGATTGAGGACTTGCTAGATTTAATGAAGGTCCTTTTAACTCCTCTATGATTCGAGGGTCATTACCACCAAACCAATCTGCGTAAAATTTGGATTTTTCCCACCCATATGCAATTACAGCCACGATTTCGTTTCTTGATTCGGAAAATATATTTAAGAATACTCTCCGACAATCACAATCTATCTCGTCACAGTAGGATTCAATTAAAGCATAGTTTCCTTCAGGCAACTCGGGGTCAGCAATTGCAGTTATTACTTTAGTTTCTTTTTCAGCGATTTCGGGGAACTTTCCATAAAAGGATGTGTATGGCATGTTAATACTCCTAATATTTGCATGTAATTATTTTCTTTCTGCAAATCCTAATATATAGCCATTGCAGTCTTTGATATAAAATTCTTGCATTCCATACCAGGCGGTTTCCAGTTCTTTCACTACTCCGGTTTTTGGTTTTATTTCCCGGTATAGTGCATTTATATCCTCTACTTCCACATAAAAGGACACGGAGGCACCTATTGGCACACCTTTAAGTGGCGGCACGTCCTCTCCAATACTATCCGTTCTCTGAAACATTACCTGTACACTATCACGAG
>MZXQ01000177.1:0-894 GCA_002926195.1 Candidatus Methanomarinus sp. HR1
TTAAGAATAATATTGACATTAAGTATATTAATTTGCCTAATATATAATGCAAATGCTAATACAGATGAATTAGTTGAATATGAAGTTTATTATAATGACCAAACTGCCACGGTATTTGATGCAGATTTAAAAGTCGGTGAACCAGCTATTATTAAGGCTGTTGTATATTTGAAGAGTACCGACAGTGAATGCAGCATTAGTTTAAAATCCGGCAGATCGGATAACATAATCATCGACATGATCTAACCGTTTATTATGAACGGTACATAGATAGTTGATCATGGATTTATATTTAATTCTATGGATAGTGACAACATTATCGAGTATGTAATGCAATTCAAGAGGGTCCTTATTATTAACTTTTCAGGACGGTGCTAACTTTACACGATCTTATTTATATGCTCCACTTCTATGTACAACCGTAGTTATTCGAACAATTTTATTAATATTATCTACAGAATAAAGAACTCTATAATCTCCAATCCTTAACCGATATACATCTACAAATCCTTTAATATACCTGACATCAAATCCAGGCCCCGGTTTAATAGGATTTTTTTCAAATTTATCAAGAAGTTGCATTATAATCCAATAAATTCAACTTCCAGGTGAAATTCTATTCTTTATTCGGGCTTTAAATTCCTCTTTTGGTATTCCTTGAAATTCAGATAGGCGGCGGTAATGCTCTTCAATATGCCGGGCACTTATGTCCTCAATAGATACCTTATTCATAAGCATAGTTGGAAGGGGCAACCGAAGACACAAAGTATCGCTGTATTGGAGCCGTTGAGATACAATTTCGTATGCATGAGCCTGGTTACTCCAAAGATGAGACCACAAGCCGCTCAACAATCAAACGCATCATCAAATGGATAATGGCGCCTCTTTTATCGG
>MZXQ01000177.1:915-1222 GCA_002926195.1 Candidatus Methanomarinus sp. HR1
TCTGCTACCAATCAAACGAAATGCTTATATTAAGATAAGAGAAAGGGTTTAACATGGATACAAAGGAATACACTCAACAAATTGTTGATGACCTGTACACTTTACCCAAAGATAAGATTGTCGAGGTAATGGACTTTGTGCATTTTCTAAAGGAGCAAATGCAACATCAAAGTATACCATTGCGTGAGACAGGATTGACTCCACAAGAAGCATTCGACCTGCGGAGACGGTTGGCAACTTTTGAGGACGATTGGAATACATCTGGTATGGATGAATATGATAACTTATAAACAGGGTGACATAATCC
>MZXQ01000176.1:0-853 GCA_002926195.1 Candidatus Methanomarinus sp. HR1
AGAATATTATTAACATTAAGTATATTAATTTGCCTAATAGGTAATACAAATGCTAATACAGATGAATTAGTTGAATATGAAGTATACTATAATGACCAGACTGCTACGGTATTTGATGCTGATTTAAAAGTNNGATGTTTCAACTGGTCTCACAGCTACAGGTTTCAAATATGATAATCCAAATCAACCATATAAAGTAATAGAAGGTCCAAGTGAATTTACTAAGACTGCAAGACATCACGGCCATAATGCAACCGAAACCGTTACTTTCGAATGGATTATTTGCCCAACAGATGTTGCATCAGGATGGACAATTCCGTTAAATATTGATTTTCATTTTTTTGATAGAGATGAAAAAGAGGGAATTCCTACATATTTCACAGTAGCCAATATCTGTGTACTTGATGAACAATACTCTGGTTCTACTGCACATATCACTACTGATCCCTCATTTACTGGTGAGCCTTCTTCAGAGGGTTCATCTGGATTCGGTGTTCTAACTGCAGTTTTGAGTATAATATTAATGGTGTTATGGATGAAAAGGAAGTGAAGGAGCATATATAGTAGATAAAACAGATTCCGGTGGTCGAGATAGAACCTACAATCGAATACAACCTGAGCACTGACCGTGAATGTGTCATTAGTTTAAAAAACCCAGCAGGCCGGATAACATAATCACTGACGTGATCCTAGCGTTTATTGTGAACGGTATATTGATAGTTGATCATTGATTTATATTTGAGTAAACATATTTCCAGAGGGATCATATAAAATCGATTGCAATAGGCATAGGGTCAATAAAGGGATTTTGCATAATTGACATAATTAATTACAGGCATTGGACTATAGGTCT
>MZXQ01000176.1:873-1134 GCA_002926195.1 Candidatus Methanomarinus sp. HR1
AACATGAACTACAAATATCCCACAAAAGAAAACATTATACGCTTACATAAAAAGATTGTTGAAACCACGGGAGGAGAAAAGGGAATGCTAAACGAAGGCATGCAAAGGTGGTGGTGTGATAATATGCACGAGAAAAAGAAAAAAGAAGAGGAATCAAAGGAGTTTGAAAAAATAATGGATGTGAGCATTGAAAAAAACAAAGAACTGCTCAAAAAGTTAGCTAAAGTGTAGAAAGCGAAGTGCTTTGTAGGCAGGGATGCA
>MZXQ01000175.1:0-1200 GCA_002926195.1 Candidatus Methanomarinus sp. HR1
ACAAATACTATAAGTGATATAACACCTATATTAGTTATAGGTAATTAACAATGTCTGCTACAACAATAGCTGTATCTTTGGAAACAAAAGAAATATTACGTCAATTTGGGGAAAAGGGCGAGAGTTATAACAATATAATCAAAAAGCTCATCAAAGAAGCTGGCTGGAAAAGGTTGGATAAACGATGGAACAAAATACTTGAAAATGATGAGTTCATTCCGATGGACGAACTGTAATGTATTATGTTATCGTTTCCCGTACTTTCCAAAAGCAATTCCACTCCCTGCAAAAACAATTGCAAAAAAGGATTAGAAATGCGCTAAAAGAGTTGGAAATAAACCCAAATCAACCAAGATCAGGTGCAGATATAAAGCCATTGACAAGCACCAAACCACAAAAACACAGGCTAAGAGTGGGAGATTACCGCATCATTTACATGATCGAAGGGAACACGGTGTATGTAATTGAAGTTTTCAAGCGAAGCAAGGGATATTGAGTGATGGGTNNATAAGACATATTCCTCACCACTATGTGGATTGGAATTGTAGTATAAGACATGTGTCCCTTTAGTAAAAAAAATAACCCACCAGGGCTCCCCCAAAAGCCCCGGCAAAAGCTCTAACTAATGACTGGCAGCATACCTCTCAGCTACCATAGCCCGGTTCAATCTAAACTGAACCTTATGCTTATCCCAGTCGTACTTATTACCAAGAAACTTGATCAACCGTTTCTTGGAAGCACCTTTAAGCTCATTAGCTTCCATCATCTCATTCACAAACGCTTTTTCCTGATCCTTATCAAGCTCAACCATTTAAACCACCTCTGTCGAAACAGTAGCAACCCATTCGGTAACAGCAGGTATTTTCTTAGCAGTAAGTATCAAACCATCAGGCATATCCTCTACCTTATACCTCACACTTACACTACCACCTTCGGAAGTAAGATTGATCATACCTCCTTTACGAAGAGCCAACCTCTTTGCCATTTTGAGATTGACCATCACAAAGTCATTATCATCCTTCTGATCAAACCACATAAATGGATTGTACAAAAAGACCAGATTACCCTTTTCTCCTTCCTTTGGTCCTATATCCATAACTTCACAGGTAAGCTCCTTGTATTTGGGCTTGGTGATTTTCTGTATTATGCCTTCAAGCACCTTATTGTGCAGGCTTGCAGAATCCATAGCTTCACCGCCAA
>MZXQ01000175.1:1217-3468 GCA_002926195.1 Candidatus Methanomarinus sp. HR1
GGTTCAGTGGCTATTACCACGTTTGCGATCTTATTTACTGCACCATCTCTGGAAGCGATCACGATCAGATTGTCCAGTTTCTTCAAGGTCTCGGCCGCCTCATCACTATTAGGCATAAGTTCTACAGGATCACTATCAAGCGTCACAAGAGTCTTAATACTGCCGTCATTGATACCATCCATGATCTCTTTGAGTCCTTTCTGTCCTGTACCCTTGCACAGCAGATCAACACCTGCAGCGTTCACAAAAGGCTTCATGAATATGATCTTAGCCCCGGTCTTAAGTGCCAGGTTCAGCATCCTCTTAACCCATCCAGGATCAGCATTCGGATGTACATCTGCTATAATGACAGACTCGCTGTCCAGTCCCAGTTCACTCTCGTACTTATCAGGATCGATATATTTGTTCTCATCTGCAAGATGTATATCTCTCCATCCCACAGATACAACAGAAGCCCCGTTTTCTTTGGCTTTCAAGATTCTCCTGATCACCAGTGGGTACTGGATATAAGGATCAATGAACAGTGCGATCCTCTTTGCACTCTCAATGTCGCTAAGCGACATACCCACACCTACAGTGGGATGACATTCAGAAGGAAGTTCTGAATATACACTCATCCCAGTATTGACAACAGTCCCTAGCGTATCAGCGATCGCCTTAAAAGCAAGGGTTTCCTCACTCGTGGTATTGCCCACATTGAGCATAGTAACATCAGCGCCTTTGAGCTTATCAGATGCAGCTTTCACAGCATCTTCGATACTGGCCTGCGCACCGTCAACCATGCTCACAGCTTTTGAATAATGCTCAGGCAGTTTTATTCCGAACCTGCACAGTTTTCCCTCATTAGCAGGGGAACTCTTCATAAAATCAATACTAAGTGCGCCCTCTTCATCCTCACGGATATACAGACCGCATCCTATATTGCAGCCCGGACACACTGTCTGGTAGACATTTCCTATCATTGTATCATCACCTCGAAGAACGGAGGTTTCTCATCAGCATTCATTCCTGGCTTGTAATTCAACCTCGTCTGTACCGGAATAGAGAAACTCATCTGTATCCTGGTGATCGGTATATCCACAGGACACACATCAGTACACTGACCGCATCCTATACAGCTATCAGACAGATGCAGCAACCGTACCAGGTGGAACATACTCATCTTGTAATTATCACCAAGGTTGTGGAACAGCGTACACTTTGCATCATCACCACATGAACATACAGGACATGCCAGCTTACATCCTCCGCAATCAATGCAATCTGCCAGAGCTTCTCGATAATACGGTAATCTCTCCTCGTCCGGCATCTGGGTGAAAACCTTCTCTTGTGTGGTCTCGCCCATTTTCACCATTACACCATTAACCTTTTCTCTGATAGCTATGGCCTTATCACTGGCAGGCGCAACCTCAATACGTCCCGCTTCAACAGCGTTCCCCAGTTCCCGCATGCCAGATCAGAATTTACAGGGATCTTCAACTGGCAGTACTGGCAGTTATTACGCCTGCCGAATCCTGCTTCCTCAAGTTCCTCTATGGATATGGCTTTCTCATTGCCATCCTTAGTCCTGTAAATAAGCTTACCTTTCTCTATATCCTCACCGACTACATCTTCAGGGTCGATATCATACATCTCAATAAGCATCTTCTTGGTCAAAACCGGAGGCATTGTTCCTCCGCAATTGAGTCCTATGAGATACGTACTATCAAGATCGATCATATTACGCTTACTCTGCTCTATGACTGCTCTTATATCACAGGGTTTGCCCGGCATTGCTACTTTACGGTCTACTGCGTACTTTGCAAGCATTGCAGGTACCGAATGCATACTTCCGGTAGATGCAAGCACCTCTTCCACATCATCTGTGATAATAGGTACAGCTTCATATTCATCAACATGTTTGAGCACTACTACGCTTTCAACCAGTCCCTTCTCAAGGGCCGCTGCCAGCACAGCAGTAACCAGACCACCTGATGCACCGCGTTTGCGGACTTCATCATCAGTGGCATATCCTACCAGCTTATCGCCTACTTCTACCATTTCAGCTCACCCCCTCGGGTTTAAGTGGACTGGGTCCGATTTCCTTCACCTTTGCAGTAACTTCATTGATGAAATTAGCAAACCTCTCACCCTCACTGGCACTGATCCAGTTCAGGTACAGCCGCTCGGGTTTCAGACCCAACTGCTTAACCATTTCCTCAAGGAACTGGTATTTAAGCTCGGTCTTCTCATTACCGTTCACATAATGACA
>MZXQ01000174.1 GCA_002926195.1 Candidatus Methanomarinus sp. HR1
CCATCTCCGTCGGTATCTTCGTCAAAATGATCAGTATTATCAGTATCTTCATCTAATGGATAGGTATTATCAGTATTTTTTTCTTTTTGTGATTCAGCCACATAATAATATATCGTATCTAAAACATTTTTAAACGTAATAGTGAAATCCAAATTTTGATCAATATAACCATCTATAATCACATATACCGCTTCTAAATTTCCTTTCAATCCAGAAGTTCCTCCGTAACTATCTACCCATTCTTCGTATGAAGTAGGAACTTGTTCAGAATAAGAAGTTGCATTAACTATTGTTGGGACAAAAAAACAATACAATCAATACAATTAATATACTCACAATTAAGACTTTTTTCTTATCATTAATCATTAGATCTACCTTTGTTGAAAAGTTATAAAATTCAAATTGACATTATAAATTTACTACCAAACTTAATAAAAGTTTCGATTAAGACACCTATTTTACTGGTATTAAAATATCAGCAATTCCCGTTTTGTCTCCAACCGAATATTTTTAATGTTACTTATCGAGATTTAGCCTTACATTAGGCATGCAATATGTAAAATATACGCATAACACAAATTTTGGACTTGATATTTTAAACGATTATCACTAAAAAGGCCATACCTATCAGTAGATGGAATCGAAATCAAGTTTCTCTGTGCATTACGTTTTTTCAAAGGCATATTGCCAAATTATTCATCAAGATGGCGACTAATCTTCAAGAATAACCAAGCGTTCCCTTTTAAATCCATAAAGCAGTGCTTTGAAGATATCTTCCATCGAATCAAATCTATATCCGAAAAATAGAGCCCTCATTTGTTCCCAGAGGCTTCTTTTACTCCCCAATTTTGCCCAGACTGCTTGAAATAGCCGACAAGCAAGTTGTTGCACCTGATCCACCAAAAACGCCAGCATCATCAACATGGCAAAAACAACTGATAGGTTCTTCTTCCCGTGTCCAAAATTATGTTCAAACTGATATCCCTGGTTTTTAAGCGTATTGGAAGTTTCATTTTCGATTCTCCAGCGTGCTCTACCACCGCGCATGATCTTGGAAACATTTCCTTCAGTCACGTGCAGATCCGTGACCCA
>MZXQ01000173.1:0-1558 GCA_002926195.1 Candidatus Methanomarinus sp. HR1
AGATTTTCCACCAGCATAAACAACTGAATTACTATCTATTGCTAATGATTTACCACAATAATCAGGTAAAACTTTAATCCAGCTACCGCCTGCATTCGTGCTTCTATATATTCCATCATTCTTAGCAGCAGCAAATATTATATCGTGGTTATTTGGACTCATAGCAACATCATAAATTTCGGTTGTTCCAATACCACTGTTGATTGAAGACCAACTGTCTCCACCATTAATGGTTTTATAAACACCATTCTTTTTTAATGCTGCATAAAGTGTATTATGGTTTGAAGAGTCAACAATTATTCGTAACACTTCACTTGACCCTAAACCACTACTTTTCTGTGACCACGATCCACCTTTATTCGTACTCTTGTATATCTTGCCATTCGTATGTCCCGAATAAACTATTGAAGGATTAGTTGGATCAATTGCTATAGAACGAATCCTACTATCAGTTAAACCATTACTTGTATCAGACCAGCTATTTCCATTATCCGTACTTTTGTATATCTTCCCACTTGTTGTACTGCCAGACCATCTTCCCGTTCCTGCATAGACTGTTATTGGATTGGTAGATTTATCTATAGCGATTGCCCAACAATTGACACCTACAGCAGATATACGAGTCCATGTTTGGCCTTTATTTGTACTTTTGAACAAACCTATATCCGCATGACATTCATACAATTCATTAGGATTATTTGGATTCACAGTACAATCAAATGCACATGATGTTTCTAACCCATACGGTTTAACAGTCCAATCCTTTCCCTTATTATCCGTTCTCCATACTGAGAACCATGTCCCAGAATATGCTCTACTTTCATTCGTTGGGTCTACAGTAATCCCACTGGATGATAATCCAAATTTACTACTACTAAAATACCAACCACTAGTATGAAGATTAATACTAGTTCCCCAACTATCCCCACCATTTGAGGTTATGTATACTTTATTTACACTTTTTGTCTTTGCATATACTATTTGTGGATTTGTAGGACTAGCAGAAATTGATACAAATTTATATCCGGATGCATCTGATGGTGTCTTCGATGACCACGAAGATCCTCCATTCGTACTTTTGAAAATACCCTGATCAAAAGCAGCTGCATAAAGTGTCTGTGGATTCTTAGCATCGATTGTTAGATCGTAGACGTTGTAAGATGTGGTAAGAGTCTTCCAGTTATTACCTCCATCTGTACTTTTATAAATTCCTGGCGTTGGTGCGACTGCTTTCTGTGAGGAAACATAAATTGTATTGGTATTCGTTGGATCAATAACTACAGAACTAATATATTTTCCAGCCAATCCTTTGTATTTCCAGTTTCTTCCTGCATCAGTGCTTTTGAATATCCCGTGCCTGTGACTTCCTGCGTAGACAATGTTGCTATTGGTCGGATCAACTACAATTAATCTTCCCTGTACATCAAATGCTCCACATGCTGAAAATGATACATTCCTGGTCAATAACTTCCATTCTGCACCACCATTAGTCGTCTTAAAAATACCACCTTCATATCCCCCTTCCTCAATTGACCACGCGTGTCCTGTTCCTATGTAT
>MZXQ01000173.1:1591-1742 GCA_002926195.1 Candidatus Methanomarinus sp. HR1
TCCAATTGTTTCCGTGGTCTGTACTTCTATACATCCCACCTAAATCAGAAGATGCATAAACTATATTGGGTGAGCTCGGACTAACAGCTATACAAGTTATATAACCCCCACCATTTACTTTAAGACTTTCAATGGACGATGCTTCGGTTCC
>MZXQ01000173.1:1840-1966 GCA_002926195.1 Candidatus Methanomarinus sp. HR1
CATATTATTTCGTATTCGCGATCATATAACCCATATTCCCCATATGTTGAATTCGCTTTAACTCCCTATTGTCAGCAATTCCCGTTTTGTCTCCAACCGAATTTTTTGATGTTACTTTGAAGATTC
>MZXQ01000172.1:0-393 GCA_002926195.1 Candidatus Methanomarinus sp. HR1
AAAAGTGGATTGGTAGTTAAGAACCCGACATGTGATCTCTTTATGGCGTATGAGGATTTGAGTATCGTACTGATAACGTTAAGAAAGAAATTTATAATATTTGCATTAATCCTTATTTTCGGTATCTTCGTATCTTTTCCATTTACAGGCAGGCTGATCAACAATATTAACAATAATGTATTACCAGAAGGTGCTTCTGTTATATTTCTATCACCTCTGGAAGTTATGCTCCTTAAAATGAAGATAGCACTGATTATAGGTGTGCTACTTATTATACCAGTGGTATTATACTATATTTATTCAGCAATAAAAAAGAGAACGAACAGAAAGATCTCTATATCCAGTTTCTCAATATTTCTTATCTGTCTGGCAGCTATTATCTTCTTCCTGCTG
>MZXQ01000172.1:420-655 GCA_002926195.1 Candidatus Methanomarinus sp. HR1
TGCTGAATTTATATCTTTCGTGGCATTGACCACAGTTATCTTCGGTCTGGTATTTGAATTTCCCTTGTTTATCATTATTCTGGTACGTAGCGGGTTAGTGGAACGGGATTTACTGGTACATTATAGGTTTTATGTATATATCGGACTGTTGATATTATCAGCTTTAATAACACCGCCCGATGTTTTCAGCCAGATCATTATTGCTGTCCCATTGATCATGTTGTTTGAAATAAGC
>MZXQ01000172.1:766-1508 GCA_002926195.1 Candidatus Methanomarinus sp. HR1
TACCTGAAGATCAAATCCACCAGCACGAACAGTAGCATATACATCAACGCCGCTGGATTCCATAGAAGGCCGCATCATATCAGGATGTCTGCACAGCCGCTTAATAGTATTCAGATCAATATCACCTTCCTCTGGCAGGCAGGTCTCACATAGTGAACATGGATATGCACCAAATCCGAATGCTTTATAGTATCCGCTAAGAAATGCATGCCGCTCCAGTTTAAAGATCACATCCTGTATTATCAGGATAAGGTCCCATAGATGGTGATGGATATGCTTAGGGTCTACAGATGTTTCTTTAGGAAGGCCTGTAAATTCAACAAGTACAGCGTGTTCATATTCCTTCAGTAACTTCCCTGTTTCTTCCGGTGTGGGAGAATACGGTGGACATGAGAGATGTTTTCCATACGCTTTACAGCCGAATTTACATTTGAACCTGACCCAGGTAGCTGTTTGTATGATATCGGTATGGATAGGACGCAGGTCATTTGCACCATTGTTTATTGCGATTGAGTGTAGTTCTGATATAAGTATATCTTTTTCTTTCATTGTTAAAAACTCNNAATGCCTTTTTAATAATATCAATATCATCCAGGCGATACACAGCATCAACTCCATCATTGTTTGAAAATAAATCAAGTCCTCTTATCACTACTACCGGCATACCCCAATTTCCTTCCCCCATCAGACAATTCGCAAACCCGGCGACTTCATCCACTACTGCTTCATTGGCTACTTCGAG
>MZXQ01000172.1:1553-2037 GCA_002926195.1 Candidatus Methanomarinus sp. HR1
CGAAATGCACGTCCGTTCGTATCAGTAATAACCACACTGACCTTTTTTCCTGTAAGCCTGAACAGGTCATCTTTGAGTTTTTTAGCACTTTCATCAGGATCAACAGGGAGTAATAATAATCCATCTGCTACATTAGACTGGTCGATACCGGCATTGATGCAAATATTACCACAGTGGTGCCGCACTAAGAAAATTGGTGATTCAAGGATCACTTCATCACTCTCATCCAGGACAGCCTGGACAAATGCAGCATCCATCCCATTCTTTTTCGAGATATTTAATGCCTGCTGCGTGGGAACTATTTTGTCAGGATCAATAATACGGTCTTGCGCCTTTGAAATGATAGTAGATGCAATTAGTATAATGTCATGTTCTTCTATCAGGGTTCGTTGACATATAATATCAGCAATATCATCATCTTTTGTTATCATCGGGATATTATCAACAGTAAATGCATTTATGTTCACTTGTATACCTCTATTAT
>MZXQ01000172.1:2101-3302 GCA_002926195.1 Candidatus Methanomarinus sp. HR1
GGAATAAATACGAAAACTTATACTATCTAAACTCAATATATATCCTGCAAACAAGGAGGTCTAAATAATTAAAGAAGAGATCTGGATCGAAAAATATCGCCCGAAAGTGTTAAAAGATATAGTAGGACAGGAAGAGATCATGAAGCGTCTCCAGTCTTATGTGGAATCCGGTAATATGCCGCATTTATTATTCACAGGCCCGCCTGGAGTTGGGAAGACAGCATCGGCAGTATCAATTGCCAGAGAACTGTTCGGTGATACATGGAACAACAACTTCACAGAATTAAATGCCAGTGATGAACGCGGCATTGATGTAGTACGCCATAAGATCAAGAACTTTGCCCGTACATCCCCGTTGGGAGAAGCTGATTTTAAGATAATATTCTTAGATGAGGCAGATGCTCTGACCTCGGATGCCCAGAGTGCACTGCGCAGGACCATGGAGAAATATACCAGTAACTGCAGATTTATTCTTTCATGCAACTATTCATCCAAGATCATCGATCCGATCCAGTCCAGATGTGCAGTATACAGGTTTGCCCCCATTTCACATGACGCTGTAAAGGAACGTATAATCCATATTGCTCAACTTGAAGACCTCACCATAACAGACGATGGGCTGGATGCTATTATATATGTATCCCAGGGTGATATGAGAAAAGCCATTAATGCCATGCAAGCAGCCGGATTGTTAAATAAAGAAATTGGTATGGAAGCTATCTACCAGATAACAGCCACAGCCAGACCAGAGGAGATCGGAGAACTTATCGATCTTGCTCTGGATGGTAATTTTATAGGTGCCAGAGAAAAACTTGACAGTCTACTCCTTAACCAGGGCCTATCAGGAGAGGATATTATAATTCAAATACACAGGACCATGTTTGATAAAACTATCTCCAACACTATGAAAGTGAAGTTGATGGACCGGATAGGTGAGATAGATTTCAGATTGACCGAGGGTGCTAATGAAAGGATACAGTTAGAAGCACTACTCGCATATTTTGTACTTATCGGAAAAGATAATGAGTCTTAGCATTACAATAGCTGAATTTTTATCATCAATACCTCACTGGATAGCTATTATTGTCATCGGCATGCTGCCGGTATCAGAACTAAGGGGTGCTATACCCGTAGCTCTTGGTATTTATGAAATGTCAGTCCCGGAAGCTTATTTTTTTGCAGTTATCGGTAATATGATCCC
>MZXQ01000172.1:3371-3817 GCA_002926195.1 Candidatus Methanomarinus sp. HR1
TATTTGTTGCCATCCCTTTGCCAATTACCGGGGCATGGACAGGATGTGCTGCAGCCTTTGTATTTGGTATGAAGACCAGTCATGCCTTTTTGGCTATATTTATCGGTGTGCTTATATCAGGGTTAATTGTAACTGTCCTTACTGTTACCGGGATAGGTCTTATAGAGATCATTTAGAAACAAAATCCTCGCTAACGCTCGGATTTTCTTGAGATACTATAAAACGTAAAGAGCAGAGGAGATGCCCTTTACATTTTATTTCGCAGATAGCAGATATAAATATGATTTAAAAAAAGGTGGATGAATTATTTCTCTTAATTGGCTGAATTTGTTCCTTGAAAAAAAACTCATTTTGTTCACATTTTCTAAGCCTATGGAAAAGTATATACTTTCCTATATGTGAACAAAATAACAAGGTACTTATATCTGCAATCTACTTTGGAAGAT
>MZXQ01000017.1 GCA_002926195.1 Candidatus Methanomarinus sp. HR1
GGATTTGCAGTGATTTGGATATTCAACTAATATTACCCCTATGGAACTGTGATTCAGAAAAAATTATAACTGACTTCATACACGCTGGATTTAATGCGATAATAGTTAGTGCTAAAGCTGATTTATTTGGCAAAGAATGGCTTGGACGAAAAATCGATGAAAAATTTGTAAGTGACTTACATGATTTCAATGACTCAATCGATTCGTGTGGCGAATACGGTGAATTCCATACATTTGTCATTGATGGTCCATTATTCAAAAACAAGTTGAAAATAGTAAACAGCAAAAAGATATTGAAGGATGGATACTGGCTTTTAGACATTTCGAAATATGCCATTGAAGAAAAAAGATTGTAACAATTCAGCCATACATAAACGTTATCATTAGGATAAAAAGTCCTGTATTATTTATTGACACATATTTGTTGAATCTCGATGGCAATAGAATCAGTATGAAAAAACATACAATGAATGAGCACAAGTAAAAATAAACGGCTTTTCGTTATAGTCATCCTTCCCTATTTTGTCAAGTATAATGATTACTGCTTCAATTAATAAAATCCGACCGAAGGGAGGATTTTATTCAACGTCAACACATCCGATCTTCTCAGCCAGTTTAGCCAAAACTTCCTGACGCATTCCTTCTACAAATTTAATACTTCCCACAACCAGATGCCCACCGCCGTTAACCCCTGCGCCTGGTATCTCCTTACGCAGCTCCTGCACCATCCTGGGAATATTCATCAATACACCACGACTGCGCAGCACAGCAAAATCCGGTCCGAATCCAAGTGTAACAACAGGTTTATCAGCATATTTTTTACAAAGCCTGTCATGTACTTCACCACTGGTCTTACCTGGCGGAGGGAAAGTGAACTTAAGCGCAAACTTTTCCACATCCAGCACATTGAGAATTGCTCCATTAGGCAGTTTCTGTGCCTTTACAGCTTGCATACATACATCCATTTGCATATTAATTGCCTCGTTAGCCTGCTTTACCAGCAACGGTACAAGCTGATTGTGCCTCTCGGGTTTTCCAAGGTTCAGTATATCATAAGTAATACCCTTACCTTCACTGAACTTAAGCCAGAACGCTTCATAATCCAGCGCCATTGCCATATCCGTTACGTCCTCAAGACTGTATCTTGATGCTACAAGAGCAATATATGCCTCTGCTTCGGGTGCTTGTGACCTGTCACCTACTGCAGAGACCGCTGCGAGGTGTTGAACCTCTTGCGTCACATCAGGATTTATCATCCTGGCGATCTCCACACCCATCATCCCGGTCGTTATCCCAAAATCACCGCCTGCATGAGCAGGGTTCACATGTCCCAGTAAATACTGGTCAACAATATCATCAGGATGATGATGGTCCACAACCAGCATATCCATTCCATAAACCTTTGCCTGCAACATAGCAGATACATCTTCCTCAGTAGACCCATTATCCATTAGCAGGATCAATGGGAGTTTCTGGCCATGCCTTTCATTGTCTGTTAAAGCAAAAGTAATATCTCTGGTAATATCCACCATCTCATAGAAAGGAGCTTTACTGGGAGAGCGCCTGTAGAAATGATATTCAGCATCAGATCCACCCACCTCCTTGATCAAAGGTATTATTGCCCTCTCAACAGCAATTGCAGAAGTAATACCATCTGCATCTGCATGATGCCGCAATACAATAGGTCTTGAATGATAGATAGCCTTACGTATCTCTTTAGCAACCAGACGCATTCTGGGTCTTAATGCTTCTAATATCGGACTTTCAACTAAAAATTCAATCTCATGAGGTTCTGAGCGCTCATCTATCGTTTTTTCGATCTCTTCCTCTATACCGGCAGCATCTGCACCCCACAGGCGGCGTATCTCACGTATCTCGATCTGCAGTTCAGTATTTCGTTTGCTGAGCTCTCCTATCACTTTTACGATCATATCAGATTCGATCTCAGGATAGGAACGCTGACCTGCCTTTTCAAAAGCTGCACATGGTACAGTCCCGGTCTCATCAGCAATAGTGAATATTGTAGGTCCGCCGGTCTGTTTTACCTGGATGGTCTCACCTGAGACATATACAAGTTTATTAATATGATTCTGAAGGTCTGATATCCTGGTACGTGGTATATCTTTCTCTACCATAATGATCTGATATTCTTGAATACTTTCAGGAACCAAATCAATGTTACCATTGGATGCTATGCCTTTTATCCTGACATGTACGGTCTGACCCGCTAAGAGTGTTTTGTCCAGGTTTTTATTATGTACAAGACCCCTTGTATTAGAATTCAGGTTAACAAATGCACCAAAATTAGCCAGGTTATCCACCACACCTTCATAGACCTTATCTATCTCAAGATCAGATACATCACAGGCAGGAGTTAATGTGAATACGGGTGATTTTTTTGCACAGGAAACACACAGATCATTCTGTGGGTCATCATCGACACCAAGAGGTTTACCGCATACACTGCAGTTAACCATAACACCCCTACCACCGCATATTTCGCATTTCTGCTTAATAATAATTGTACCTGAACCATCGCATGTTTGGCATTTGGACCCACCCTGTATCATGACTTCCATATCTTTGGTAGTCATTTTGGTCAGGTCCAGACTCCTGGCTTTGCCAGACCCTTTACAATCAGGACATTGTTGGCTTAAGGTTTCCTTAGTTCCTGAACCCCCGCAAGCTTCACATTGTTGTGTCATGATCCTTAGAATTTACGTTCTACTAAATAATCAGCCAGAGCCAGCAAGATTTCCTTTGCCTCAGTATCAGGCAATATATCCAGTCTCGCCTTTCCCTCATTTATATAATTGTTAGCTGTCTTTATAGCATAGTCAATAGAACCGGAATTTTCAAGGATCTTCAAAGCATTGTCAATCTCTTTTCTGCTGACATTTTTTTTACCAAATATATCAAGTGTAACATTGTTCTCTTTGGCATGAATATAAATCAGGGTTTTCTTGCCTTCCATAATGTCGCTCCCCCTTACTTTGCCAAGTATATCTTCAGGTGTTATCAGGTCAAGTACATCATCGAATATCTGGAAACCTACACCTATTAACCGCCCATAATCCCATAAAGCTTGAGCCTCTTTTTGAGTACCACCACCCAAAATGGCACCTATTTTTGCAGATGCTGCATATAGTACACCGGTTTTCTTTACCACCATCTCTATGTACTCGGCCTCAGAAACGGTATCCTCTAACTCAAAACCAATATCCAGCCACTGGCCTTCACATATCTCGGTACAGACAATGGACATCAATGTCAGGCACTCAAGCATCCGGGAAGGTTCAGCTTTATTCTGTCCGAGGATATAGAATGACTTGGAATATAACGTATCACCAGCCAGTATAGCTCCTGAGAGACCCCATTTTATATGTACTGACGGTAAACCCCGCCTCAGTTTATCCTGGTCCATGATATCGTCATGTATCAATGTGAAGTTATGGACAAGTTCAACAGCAGTAGCGGCAGGAAGTACATCTTTCGGATTGCCCCCTACTGCTTCGGTTGCCAGAATAAGAGTAGCTGGACGTAGGCGTTTTCCGCCTGCATCAAAAAGGTAGCGCATGGCAGAATAAAGTTCATCCGGGTGTCCTATGGGCAGTAATTCTAAAATGGCCTGGTCTACTAGTGACCCCCGTTTACTAATCTCTTTGATCAGATCCACAATAACCATATTATTCAAGAAGTATCTCTTCTCCGTTTCGCATTAAATGAATACTCTCACCGAAAACATATCCCGCATCTTCTGCCATTTCCATATAATTACTATGCATAATAATATCTCCATGTGCAGGTATTACCTGTTCGGGCTGTATCATCCTGAGAAGTTCCCAGTGATCTTCTTTATATGCATGACCTGATACATGAACATTGTCATATATACGTGCACCCTTCATTTTCAGTTTTGTCTCTAAAGAATAACGGTTGGCCCGTGTCATAGGATTGGGTATCACGTTTGCAGAAAAGACTACTTTATCTCCTTTTTCGATCTTATATTCAGTGTTATTATTAGATATCCTTGATAAAATTGCACCAGGTTCTCCTTGATGCCCTGTGATTATCGGAAGGTATTTTTCCTTACCTTCATTATTTATTCGTTTAAGTGCCTTATCAATAGAATTACGCATACCGTACATTTCCAGATTATCAGGGAAGTCTAAAAACCCCATCTTTTGAGCACTACCTACATACCGTTCCATAGACCTGCCCAGTAATACAGGTATCCGTCCCATCTCAACAGCAGCATCAATGATTGATTTTATTCTGGCAATATGGGATGAAAAAGTGGTCACAATTACTCCTGATCTACTTTCTTCCGTACCCAGCAATACATCAGTGACCATATCCGCAGCTATTTTTTCAGAAGGAGTCTTACCTGAACGGTTTGAGTTTGTACTTTCTGTGATCATTGCGATCACGCCTTCTTTTCCGATCTGTCGTAGTCTATCAAAATCAGGTTTTTCTCCTATAACAGGGGTTCGGTCTATCTTGAAATCATTGGCATATAGTATGATCCCTTCCGGGGTATGTATTGCAGCAAAGGCAGCATCGATGATGCTGTGCTGTACTCTGATCAATTCAATAGATATTTGCGGACTTACCTGATATATACTACCTGTTGTAAGACTCTCTACTTTGTTCTTTACCTGATACTTTTTTTCTCCTTTTATCTGCTGTTTGATAAGTTCTGAAGTATATGGTGTGGATATGATGGGGGCTTCATATCTGTGAGCAAGTTTCGGAATAGCTCCTATATGATCAAGATGCCCGTGGGTACATACAATAGCCTTAACATTGCCTTCTACATGTTTCATTACAGTATCATCAGGGATCACACCCATATTGATAAGATCTCTTGAATTCTTCCTGTCGATCTCTACGTCTTCATGTATCTGTACTCTATCAAGTCGAAGTCCCATATCCATTATAATAATTTCTTCTCCCACTCTGATCGCGGTCATATTTCGGCCCATTTCATTATAGCCTCCGACTGCAACAATTCCTATATTTTTCATAAATTAATAGTCTCCTGTTTCATCTTTCTTAACGTTCTGCGAAGTGCTTTGTGTTAAAGCCACGTTCATTCAGATATTTCGCTGTTCTTCCTGTGATCACTACTGGTGCCTGCATAAGGTCTTCAATAGTATCATATCCGGTAAGGAACATAACCACTTTCAGTTCTTCCAGCATGGTCCTTAATCGTTTTATTACTTCTTTTGACCCGGATAACGCCGGTTTGATCAATGGAAGTGCCGTACCACACAGGCTTGCTCCGACAGCTAACGACTTCGCAATATCCATACCTGTACGAATACCACCTGTAGCTATTACAGGCACTGATATACTGCTTTCAATTACACTTATGGGAGTGGGTATACCCCAGTCCCAGAACAAATTTCCCAGCCTTTCACAAAGGTTAGCTCCCTGCTCTTTGGCTCTATATACTTCCACACCCGCCCAGCTGGTTCCACCGAGTCCTCCAACATCTATTGCTGACACCCCGGCATCACACAGTACCTGTGCTACCTTGTAGCTAATACCGCAACCTGTTTCTTTTACTATCACCGGAATATTCATACTTTGGCAAACCTGCCTTATGAGTTCAAGACCACCACGAGCATTTGTATTACCTTCAGGTTGTACTGCCTCCTGCAGAAAATTCAAATGAATTGCAATAGCATCGGCATCGATCATCTCGACTGCCTGCTCGACGCCTTCTATGCCGTATTCCTGAATCTGGGAAATACCCAGGTTCCCGAATACGAATATATCAGGTGCAGAGTCTCTTACCACTCTAAATGAGTCTTCTAAGGCAGGATCTTCCAGAGCAGCTCTCTGGCTTCCTACACCAATCCCTATTTGCATTTCCTCGGCTGCAAGAGCAAGAGCTCGATTCACTTCCAGTGTATCCGGATGACCTCCGGTCATGGATGATATAAGCAGTGGAAATGCAAACTTTTCCCCTAAAAAATCTATGGTTGTTTCAATTTTATCCATATTGATCTGGGGTAATGCATTGTGTATAAAGCTAATATCATCGAACCCGGTACGTCTATGACCATGTTCATCATTATGAGCTTCAACTTCATGTGTAGCACATAGAGTAAGGTGTTCTATCTTTCTGTTTGAAGTATTCATTTTATCTGTCATTATTATTATTATTATTATAATTGGTAATATTATTATTAATATTCTATTATTAACTTTACGTATCCGTCCTTATATGAGTACCTATGGATATTCCTTCTAAGAATTTTCTAATGTTTCCGGGTGTAGCAGCATTGAATATCCAACTCTCAATATTTACCGTATCGGCAAGCTCAACAAGTTCCTGTACTTTTCCCAGCATACCACCGGTCACATCTGTATTGGATGATCCTGTAATATACATACGTATCTTATCAAATGTGTCCGGGGTTATAGCAGGAATCGTTATTCCCAGATCATCCAGGACTCCTTCGGTATTGCTTCCTACTCCTATTTTATCCGCACCCAGTTTATCAGCAATATATGAGATGATCTGGTCACCACTTAAAATGTCTATGCCTTTAACAGTATCCATGACCACATCGCCATGCAAAACAGGAACTAATTCTTGATCCAGCATTACCTTGATATGAGAAGTAAACATCTCATTGATGCGTCCGTTCTCAAGCAGGCAATTACCAAACGGATGAACCGGGACACCAGGTACTCCTGCAGATGACAGGGCATTGATCATCATGTTATTTAATTTTTTAACACTACAATGTGTTTTTATCAGACCCCTTGTGTCGAACCGTTCTGTCAACCTGAACTGTTTGGCAAATATATGACCAAATGAGCCGGCACCATGTACTAATATAAGATTATCATAAGATCCGGCAATTTCCTCTGCAATTCGGTTGATCTGATCAGGTAATGCTTTAGGAATATGACTTGATCTGTCAGTGATAATGCTTCCGCCTATTTTAAGTACTGTGATACCTGTCATTCTGCTTTCACCCCATAAGGAGTGACATGAGTGATGAAAGCCTGCCCTCCGGCTGACTTAATGGCCCTGGCCACTTTTTCAGGTTGGTCAGTGATCGCAACCATACAACCGCCACCACCTGCTCCGGTGGTCTTTGCACCCCATGCACCAGCCTCTCTGCTGGCCCAGGTAAGATGGGAAAGCTCATTGGAACCCACGCCAAGTGCGTCAAGCAGGCCATGGTTAATATTCATTAGACGGCCAAGTGCAGGATAATTTAAGTCAATGATCAATCCACTTCCGTAGTCTGCAAGCTTGCCAATGGCACTTATCACCGGGTCTATGGTATCAGGATATGCCTGTTTCAGGCTGTTAACACTGGCTACCAGTTCACGTGTGGATGAGAAACTGCCTGTATTACCTACCACAATATGACATTTGGGTAAAGTAAGTGTCTGTCTGTCCGGTACGGTGATCACACCACCCATAGTAGAGACAAACGTGTCGGTAGGACTTGCAACACCCTGGAGTGTACGTTCTATCTCATAACCTAGATCAGCGATGTCTGATAAAGTGTGATTGGTATCAAAACAAATGCTCAGTGCATAAAGTGTTGCAATAGTAACCGCTGCTGAGGAACCCAATCCTGACCCAACAGGCAGGTCTGATGTTATATCAATTTTAACACCTGTAGGGATGAAATCCTTTATCTTCCGGACACACTGTGTCACATACGGGTGCTTTCTATCATCCAATCCGGTAGATCCGAGACTGGAATTAATAATAAAATCACCCGAGGGTTGCACAGTCACCCTTGTACGCAGGTCTATTGCTGCTGCAATAGCCTTTTCTCCATATACTACTGCATGTTCACCAGAGAAATATATTTTACCCGGAGCACTACAGGTTATCATAACAAAGGACCATTATTCAATGATGATACCTGCATATCCGACTACACCAGTGGTATCACCACTCACGTCTCCACTGGTGGCATAATTAAGCAGTGTACCTGTTGATGCATCCAGGGCTTTTGATACACCCAGCATAACAGAAATAGGTCCATAACCACATACACTTGCATTTCGCTCTGTCAAGCGGAGGTAGAATTCATCTATATCCAGATCCACTATAGACTCGATCAGATAATTATCAATATCCCTGGCCATATTATCAGGTATGTAATGGCTAAAATCACTTGAAGCAATGACCACCACACTACTATTAATTTTTTTAACAGCCTGCACTATTTGATCTGCAATTTCAAGTGCCGTTTCTTTATCCTGCAGGCCCATACAGATGGGGACGATCGAAAAATCATGAGAGAATCGATATTGTAAAAACGGTAACTGTACCTCAATAGAGTGTTCATATCTGTGTGCAGTCTCATCAGAATCGATTATACCTCCTGCAATCATACCCGCCAGTTCCATATCGACCGGAACCTCTCCGAAAGGAGTACTCCATATCTCCTGGGACACTGCTACCATTGACCCCAAACCAGTATGATTAGGACCAAGTATTATATATATATCAACTTGAGGTAGAACTGCATACACATATGCAGCGGTAGTCCCTGAATAGGTATATCCTGCATGGGGCACTATAGCCCCTATTGCACTACCGGGATCTCCGGATACTATTGAAAAACACCTATTTAGTTCCCGCTTTAAATTTTTTTTTGCGTTTGGATAGAATTGCCCCGCTACTGTTGGTCGTCTCAAATCACATACCTCTGTTAATGAATTTATCTATAACTCAGTCTCAAAGTCTTCCAGTGAATAACTAAATGGGATGTCTTTATTTTTAGCGGTCTGCTTGGCCATTAACCAATAGACAAGTGAAAGGGCTTTACGTCCTTTATTATTTGTGGGAATGACAAGATCCACATTAGATGTGGAATTATTGGTATCACATAATGCAATTACCGGAATTCCGATCTTAACCACTTCGCGGATCACCTGGTTATCTCCATGAGGATCAGTTACCATAACTATATCAGGTTCCGTATAAATATCAAGAATCGGATTTGTAAGAGTTCCGGGTATAAATCTACCGACATTGGCCTTAGCTCCTATAGTCCTGGCAAACATCTTTACAGGACGATGACCGTATTGTCTGGCAGATACTATTAATATCTTGGTAGGATCATATCGTGCAAATACTTCTGCTGCCATCCGTATTCTTTCATCAGTGGTCTGGATGTCAAGTACATATAGTCCGTCTGTTCTGACTCTATATACAAATCTCATCATATCTTTGGTTTTCTGCTGGGTACCGATATGGATCCCGGCAGCAAGAAAGTCGTCAAGAGGCACAATTGACTCATATTCAACATTCTTTACTATATCATTTTCAGTCTCATTCTCCATTTTTTCACCTTAGGAAAAATATTAATTCAATTTAATTTATATTCTATGTTTTGGCATTTCTTTTAACCGTAATTGGAATTACGCCTGTCTCAAGTTCCTTTAATGCAATATCAATCGGTTCTCCTGAATCATCTTCCAGAATGACAGGCGCACCCATAGATATCTGCATTGCACGTGCACCTATGATTCTTGCACGTTCATAACGAGTATAATTTTCATTGTTCAATCAATTCTCACCTCTAATGCTCAGTAATCCGGAAATTGAAATGGGGTTGCTGAGATTCGAACTCAGGTTGCGGCGTCCCGAACGCCGTAGGATGGTCCAGGCTACCCTACAACCCCCCCCTACTGGTATGGCGCGAAAGTATCTACCAGTGGAATGTGGGAGAGAAGCATCCTGCGACAGCAATACCTCTCAACTTCCAGATCATCCAGGACAACTCCCGGGTCTTCATGTTCTGCAACACGTTTTGAATATTCTTCCCATTTACTGGAAATAATACTTCCGCATGTAAAACATCGTATTGGGATCATTTATATTCCTTCACCTATATGATTTCTGATACCTGGCTCTTGCTCCAGGTCCACCAAACTTCTTTGACTCTTTCTGTCTGGAGTCATTAACTACGATATTCCTATCATAACTTAGCATGGCATCTTTAAGTGCAATGTCCCCAGTCCATTCTATAAGACCTTTTCCAATAGCAGTTCTTATAGCATTTGCCTGTCCCATTACGCCTCCTCCTTGCACATTAATATTAATATCGATCTTTGAAGTAATATCATTACCTGCAAGGGTCAAAGGTTCTGAGATCTTGAGTTTTGCTATTTCAGGCTCATATATCTCAAGAGGTTTTTTATTAATTCTTACTCGTCCGGCCCCTTCTTTAAATGTTGCCCTGGCAATAGCAGTTTTCTTTTTTCCTGATGTATTAATAATCTTGACCATGTATTATCCTCCTGATCAGAATTTTGCACCCAATTTTGTGCAGAGTTCATCCAGTCTTACATATTTTATTGAACTTAGCCGTTTCATATCTGCCCTGGTAATTGAAGTGGTTTCCTTATTACGCATGGATTCCGGTACACCTATATAGGTCTTAAGTCTGGACATAGCATCCCTTCCTCTGGCTTTTTTATATGGGAGCATGCCTCTGATCGTCCTTTTTACAATCTGGTCCGGACGTTTGGGAAAATAAGGCCCGAATTCTGTTGCACCGCGATCAATAGACTGTTTATATTCGTAAAAGGTAGTTACTTTACTACCGGATATTACGGCCCTCTCTGCATTGACTATCAGGATCTCTTCGCCGTTAAGAAGTCGTTTGGCTACAATACTGGAAAGCCTTCCAAGTATCAAACCATCTGCATTAATAATTGTCATTTTATTAAACCTCACTGCATTATCTTAACACCTGATCCGCTGGGATTTATTTCTACCAGTTGTTCAATGGTGAGGCAACTACCGCCTTTGTTTTTGATTTTTTCTAATGCACTATCACTGAAATTCAATGCTGCTACTGTTACTTTATGCTCAATACTACCCGCACCCAATACTTTTCCTGGTACTATGACTGTAATGTCTTCAATAGTATATCTATTTATTTTGCTCAGGTTTACCTGGGCATAACTTCTTGCCGGGCGTTCCAAACGCTTTGCAATATCCCGCCAAATATGTACATCTTTTTCACGGGACAGCGTCTTAAGATCAGTAATAAGTCTTATTAGACGCGGGTTTGTTTTCTTTATCTCTCTTTTCAATCGATGTTCCTCCGTATTACCCCAATAGAGGGGGTGACTCACGCATTCTGGTGCGTTCGGACCTGATTGGCCCATACGCCAATGGAATAAAATATTCCTTTGAGCATAGTTACTGTTTGTGGCCTTCAATCTACCTATCAATATAAATAATTTATTGCGAAAACTCCCGCCGAAATATTTAATAGTAATTAAAATAATACTATATAGAGGGTAGTACAGATGAAAAAGCATGATTTCAGCAATATTCCTAAGATGGACTATATCCAGACATTGAATTTTATTTCAAAAAATGTCATTACTCCTGAGCAGCCGCATCCGGATGTCAAGGAAGTAAATCTTGAAAACATAATGGTACATCTGGGCGGAACAAAAGGTGAGATGAATTATCTTTCCCAGATCAAGATCATTAGAAAAAGGACTAAGTGACACACTTCGGACTATAAATACCGGGTCTGATTTGTGCTCCTGCACTCTAATCACGAGTAGTTTTCCAGGAACTTAAGATTAAAACATTTATTCAACTCTTTTATGTTCCGCTTCATCTCATTTTCAATATTTTGAAAGTATTTGTATCTAACAAGATCTTAGTAAATCATATAAATGATTATTCATATAATGATTATAAAAATAATCATTCATACAAACCAGAGGTTTTTCATGAGATTCTATAATCGGGAAGAAGAATTACACGAGATCAAACTGCTCAGGAATGCAATGCCGTCGATGGTTGTACTTACCGGACGTAGAAGAGTAGGAAAAACCGAGATTATTAATAATTTCTTGAAAAACGAGAAGGGTGTATACTTCTTCATTGACAATGAAAAATCAGAGAAATTACTGATCCGCGAATTTTCAGATCAATTGAAGGATTGTTTTGGCATGGAAGATTATATTGTTATCGAAAAATGGGAGACATTATTACAATTTATCTTTAATATTGGCCAGGAACAGGAAATAATTGTCTGTATTGATGAATTC
>MZXQ01000171.1:0-788 GCA_002926195.1 Candidatus Methanomarinus sp. HR1
TTATTATTGGTTTTAGGTTATCTTCGGATTGAACGCGACCAGATGTGGCAAAGCTTGAAGAGTTTATTCCGTCTGTAGCATTCACTTTATACCAATAATACGTACCATCAGTAGTAGTATTATCTAAATAAGAATTTGTTACACTTGTACCTATTGAGTCATAATCTCCATTTTCAGATGTTGCACGAAAAATCTCATACTCTGTAACAGTATCATTTGATTCAGTCCAGATAATACTGATATTCTTACCATTATCCTCGGGAACATCCTTTACGATTACATCAGTAGGTGGAGCAAGTGCTGCTACTGTAATAACAAATAAACAAATAACCATCAATCCAATAAAAATTTTCCTCAATCCAACCATATTATCATAACCATCTATATTTATATCTGATTTCTTATTGTATATCTTGTATAAATATACACCTAAGATTTATAAAACCTTTTGTTAAAAATCCCAAAAGAACAAAAAAAAATTAATTAGCACACAATTCCAACCATCATACCCCAATAACATCTCTCACAAAAAATCCGAGCGCCAGCGAGGATTTTCTTGTGTTATTAATCATCCAGCGTGAATATATCAACCTGATTTAGCCCTACTATAACATAAGCACGATAAGCCGCTATCAATACGCCCAGCAAGATAGGGGCCATAAAGAATCCACTGATACCTCCTACCAGACCACCTCCTATAAAGGCAAGTAAGATCAATAATGCATGGATACTTGAAGTCCTGCTTACTATATATGGTTTTAACAGTAATTCAGTAGGAGTATACAATA
>MZXQ01000171.1:829-1666 GCA_002926195.1 Candidatus Methanomarinus sp. HR1
ACCATCCAACCTGCAATTACCGGAACCAGGGCTGCAAGTAGTATCAGGGCTGATAATGCAAGTACATGAGGGACATCAAAAAAATATAATACCGGAATAGCCAGCGTACCGGTAATTATAGATGAATAAATACTGCCCATGAAAATGCCTGCAAGGATCTTATCAAAATGATATATAAAGGAATTAAGAATCTCAAGATTTTCTTCAGGTACAATTTTTATTAGTGAATTTACGAATTTTGATCCGTCCATAAGCAAAAAAAAGCAGACAAAGACTGATATAATAACATTGAGTGAGAACATTAGAATACTTAATCCCAGTGAGATAGGGATCTTTCCCAACATGGGCAGTACTGTTGTGGAGAGGTTAAACACCATATCCAGTATCATGTTATACATAGATTCCGGTATATTAAGATCATTGATGAATATTACAATAGAATAAACCAATTGCTCCTGATTATGTGCTACAACCAACAGCATATTGACGATCTCGATCAATCCCAATCCCAGTATACCCATCAAAGGTATAATGATAACAAAAGTAGCAACTAATGAAGATATTCTTATCCCGAGACCTTTTCTCTCCAGATACTTCTTAATCGGACGAGCAATATATGCAAATATTAATCCCAGGATAATGCCATCTAATAACGGAAGTATCACATATCCGAAGATACATAAGATCAAGAACAAAATAATAGCTGCAATGATACCCCATTTATGCTCTATTAGAATTGTCATTCCATCTCTATCTTGCATTACTAACCTCCATTTAAGGTAATTATTGATCTATAAGCTATTTAATAGTAGCTAATAACTATGAAAAATTAGATGG
>MZXQ01000170.1 GCA_002926195.1 Candidatus Methanomarinus sp. HR1
TTTTGGCTCTCTGGGATTTTGCGTGATATAAAGTAAACAAATATACTCATTAGTTCTGCAAATAAACGACTAATTATGGTTGAAATTACATTACCACTCGATATTCCCGATATCGAGATTGTGAATATTGAGATAAATATCAAAAAGGGCATTATCATTATCACCCTAAAGAGCACAGTTGAAGGCACTCGTTGCCACATTTGTGGTAGAAAGATCAACAAACCACATAGTCATGACCGGGAGATTAAGCTCCGCCATTTATCGATTTTGGGCATGGAGACTTACATCCTCATTCGCCCTGCGAGATACCAGTGCATTCATTGCAAAGGCAAACCAACCACAACGCAGAAATTGCAGTGGTATAATCAGAGAAGCTCGTGTACAATAGCGTTTGAAGAGCACATATTGCTTCAATTAGTACATAGTACTGTTGAAGATGTAAGCATCAAGGAAAATATAGGCTATGATGCTGTAATGGGAATTATTGATCGTTATATCGGGAAAAACGTGAATTGGAAAGAGATTAATAGCTTGGATATCCTGGGAATCGATGAAATATCCCTAAAAAAAGGGCACAAGGATTTTGTAACGATAGTGACAGAGCGTAATGGTGATGGTAAAATAAGGATACTGGCAGTGATCAGTGGACGCAAAAAGGAGGATGTAAAGAAGTTTCTATCGAGTATTCCCAAACGATTGAGGAAGACGATTCTGGCGGTCTGTTCAGATCTGTATAAGGGCTATATCAATGCTATAAAAGAGGTTTTCGGAGATGATTTGATAATCATAGCCGATCGTTTTCACATCGCTAAATTGTACCGAAAGGGACTGGAAGGGCTTAGAAAGAAGGAGATGAAGCGTCTGAAGAAAGGATTATCAGAAGATGAATATAAAAAACTGAATGGAGTGATGTGGATATTACGTAAGAACATAAACGAATTAACAGAGGAAGAGTTCAAGGTTTTGAGGCTTTTATTTAAATATTCTCCGATACTAAAGATTGCACACAAATTTTGTAATGAATTAACTAATATCTTTGAAGATGATATCTCCAAAAGCGAAGCGAAACGTAGAATCAATGAATGGAAGAATCAAGTCATAAAAAGTGGATTGACTTGCTTTAATAAATTTATATCGACGTTAGATGAGTGGATGGAGGAGATTACAAACTACTTCATTAACCGACAAACAAGCGGGTTCGTAGAAGGATTTAATAATAAAATTAAGGTGATTAAACGGCGTTGTTATGGGAT
>MZXQ01000169.1:0-6705 GCA_002926195.1 Candidatus Methanomarinus sp. HR1
ATAAACAGTGCCAATACTACTATCTGCAAACTGACAACAGTTTCAATCGGATCTCCTCTGGGAGTGCTCATTAATCCTCCACCTAAAAGATATGATGCAACAATTCCGAAAAACACGCCTATTATTCCTCCGATAATTCCTACAAGTCCTGAATTAAAAAGAAATATAAGCATAATATCTTTATTTCGTGCACCAATCGCTTTCATAATACCTATTTCTTTTGTTTTTTCAAGCACTGCTGTGAACATGGTATTTGCTATGCCTACTGCACCTACGAGTAATGATATTCCTGCTACGAACCCTAAGAAAAGAGTAATCATACCAGTAACGCTGGATATTTGTTCTAAGATCTGTTTCATGGAAGTGACTGTATAATCCTTATCATCAATGGTATTGACATGCCTGACTATGTCTAATTTTTTCTCGATCTTAGCAACAACACTATCAATATCTGCTGAGTCTTTTGCAATTACTGTTATTGAATCATACTCATTGTTAGTTTTATCATCCAGGACCTGATATGCTGATTGCAAAGGCATGTAAATACTTAATCCGTTTGAACTCATTCCTGAACTTTCATCAAGTATACCAACAACTTTGAATGACTTTTCTTCTATAGTCAGAATCTTGTTTATTCCAATGGGTTCATCAAAATAGTTCCTCGAAAGATCATATCCGATCACCACAACATTTTGATCTGCCGGATCTAACAATCTCCCTTCTAAAATTTCTAAAGTAGTGACATAGGACCAAACCGATTGATCAACTCCCGTAACAGTAAGTTGTGCACTCTTACCAAAATAATAGACATCCGCACTATCCTTGATATTAGTATCAATGTATTCCAGTTCAGGTATACTTTTCAAGGCCTGGACATCATTTCTTCCAAGTATGGCATCTGATTCCGATACCGATCCGGATCCCGAAGATGACCCGTGACCAGGCATACCCATGCCACTTGCTTTGGAGTACCCCGGAGTGATGGTTATTATATTTCCGCCAAGCCCGCTTAGCTCATCATTGATGCCTGCCTCCATACCATTACCAATTGATACCAGAGTAATGACTGAAGCTACACCAATAACAATCCCGATTATGGTAAGCCAGCTTCTCAGCTTGCTGTGCGTTACCATATTTATTGCTATTTTAAGGCACTTATAAATCTTCATTTGTTAATCCCGGATTGTCCCTTACTATTTTTTTACCTTTTTTTCTTTTATTATAATACCAATAGCCAGTACAAACAGCAGCTAATAATAAGAATATAATTCCCACATTCGTTAATCTTGAAATCGTCTCAGATCCCCTTAAACTTGTACTTGTATCCTTTGATAAACCGGCCATATTAATACTTGCAGAGTCGAGAACTACTTCAGTATCTATGATATCCCGTTTGCCTGATGTGTCTGTATAGGCTATTTGAATCTTTAGTGGTACTTCATCCTTCGGTGGAATAAGATTAAAACCAGCAGTTGTGTAATCTCCCATATCCAGGTTACCAACAATACTGGTCCTTGAACCCTTTACACTCCAACCATCCTGTTCGGGAATGATGATCGATATTGAATAAGCAGGATTACTGCCAATGTTGGCAACTGAAAAGGATGTTTCATCCACAGTGCTCTCGGAAAATGAAATATCAAAATCGGTTTTTCCCCCGACATATACGCCTGCAATTGTTGAGATCACTTTTTCTTCGAAAGTTATGGGATTATCATAGCGTAGATAAAGTTTTAGTTCATATAGACCAGGATCAGCATTGGGATCAGCTATAACCTGGTATTCAAGTTCTACACTCTCACCGATATCAACGTATTTTATATACTTGGTATTATCACTTCCTACCGGGAGGATTATCTTATCTTCATTTATCCAGTTGAATGTAAGATCCTTTAGAGGGGCTCCTCCTACATTATTTAGGGTAAATTTCAGGCTGCTCTGCTCGCCAGGGACAAGATCAGTTCTATCAATCCTGATGATTTGCGCCATTTCCTTACTCTTTACATCAATAGTAACACTTGTTTCTTTTGTCAGTGATCCGCTTTCATCATGATATATGACATTTAGTTCATAGCTACCGGCTGATGCATCGCTATCAACCTTAAGCATATATGTGATAATTTTCATATAATCTTGTTTTTGATACTCTTTTATTGTGCTGATCTTCTGCTTGTCCGATTCACCTTCAACTAATGTAAAAGGATATTCAGGCTCAATTTCAACAATAAGATTATTTACGGTTTCTCCTCCGAGATTCTCAATACCCAAATAGATCTCAATGGTATCTCCTGCAATTGCCGGATCAGGGTCCTGGTTCACCAGGCTAACAGAAATTCCCCTGCTATCTGAGAGGTCAGGATAATTATTACCTGATATGTTAGGATTGGCACTGGATATTGGAATTATTATTAAGCAAAATAATATACAAATAATACTGATTTTTTTCATTGTTAATTCACCTGGTTATTTTGTGTCCTTATTATTTTTCCATCTTTTAATTCGATAATCGTGTGAGCATATTTTGCAAGATTTTGATCATGAGTGACCATTATGATCGTTTTACCTTCATCTTGCCAGAATTTATAAAGCATTTCAATGATATTTTTCCCGGTAACACTATCAAGCGCACCCGTAGGTTCATCAGCCAGAATGATCTCAGGATCAGTGGCAAGACATCTGGCAATTGAAACTCTTTGCTGTTGTCCCCCGGAAAGCTGGGTTGGTAAGTAATCAATTTTATCTTCCAATCCCACGAATCTAAGAATATCCAGGGACCTTTTTGAAGCTATTTTATCATCAATTTCCTGAAATTCCAATGGAAGCATGACATTTTGAAAGGCACTCATTGTAGGTATCAGGTTATATTGCTGAAAGATGAAACCAATCGTTTTTCCACGAAATGATGCCAGATCAGATTCATTAAGCTGGCTGATATCCCGATCCTTTAATAATATCCTGCCTTTTGATGGAATATCCAGACAACCAATTAGATTCATCATAGTTGATTTTCCACTGCCGGATGCACCGATAATAGCAATGAAATCACCTTTTTTAATCTTTATTGTTATTCCTTTTAGTGCAGGAACTTCAACTTCCCCCATTTTGTAGATCTTCCAGACATTTTCCAGGTTAAGTAACGTTATATTTTGTTCCAATTTACTTACCTCTTAATTTTAATAAAAAATTTTATTGATATAATTAATAATGGTTGAGATAGGATATAAACAAGAAGAAGGTAAAATGTACACTTTACGTCCACTTTTTTTATTAAGGATTAAATAATATATTAGTATATGCCTATACCTACACTTCATCTGATCGATTCAACAAGACTTGCTGTAGAACTTGGCTACACACTAATTATTGTATTTATTTGCCTTTTGATATATTTGAAAACAAAAGAAATATATGATCTGACAAATCATAAGGGAATATACTATTTTAGAAACACGTTTTTATTCTTTGGATTAGCTTATCTTTTCAGATTTATCTTTATGTCATTCCTCTTAACGAAAATAACATTTGATGTTTACCACCCATTTGGACTTTTTATGATATTTTCTCTGGTACTTAGTGGATACTGCAGCACTATGGCTATTCTTTCACTGACATATAGTACGATAAGGAAGAAACTACCTCTTAAAAATTTTACATTGACATCAAATGTTATTGCCATCTTTATTTCAGTAGTGGCCCTTGTTTCAAGATTGCCGTTCTTCTTAATGTTATCACAAGCAGTTTTGCTTATTTTTACTGTTAGTTATCTCCTATATAATAAATCCTGGAAGATCAGTCAGCTCTTTATTTTGTATTTTATGCTTTTCTTGTTCTGGATTCTTGATCTGTTTGCATTAGGTTCGATGAAACATCTTCAATTTGAAATAACAATTGTACTGCAAATTCTTTCAATCGCAGTGATCGGAATCATCTATTACAAGGTGGTCAAGTGGATAAGATAAGAAGAAGAGATCGCCTGGAGGTAATATATGATATATTAAAGATTATCAGGCATTATAATAATTCTATAAAACCTACACCTTTACTTAGATATTCAAATTTATCATCACAGAGCTTTTCAGATTATTTAACTGAATTACTGGAAAAAGGTTTTGTTAAAGAGATCACTGATGAAAAAGGAAAGAAGTTCCTGACATTAACAGACAAAGGATTTAAATATCTTGAAAAATATAAAATGATTTTGGGTTTTATTGATGAATTTGAATTNNTTACAATGTTCTTTTAGATCTATCAAGTCCAATTAAGAAAACAGGTACCGGGACGAATATTAAATTATCGTGTATCTCAAACTGGTTTTTTGTAAGCACAATATTTTTATTAACTTCAAGGATACGTGTAATTTCTCTTACGTCAACTTCTTCTTTATATTTTACTTCTATACCAAGGTATCCATCACCCCTATAAATAAAATCTATCTCCTTCCCGGTTTTTGTATAATATGTCCACAGGAATGTTTTCCATTCTTGCAGGTATGGAACCTCTTTTGTCTGGATAAGATGGTTTGCAACTATACCTTCGATAAGTATATCCTTATTCTTTGATATGATCTTCTGACTGGCAGAAAAGCCATCCTCTCCGGTAAGCAGAGCGATAAGGCTGTAAAAAACGAAGGTATTAGCAAAATAGATCTTCTTGTTAGCTTTAGCCCTCGCAGATCTCTTAGTGAAATCATAAGAATATAGGATATCAATTAGAAGCGAGCTTTCAAACAATTCAAGGTATTCGATAATAGTCTGATGTGGTATATCCAGGCTATTTTGCATTTTTGTGAAACTGTATCGGCTGGAATATTTAATTGAAATATCTTTCAGGATGGTCTTGGCTGTGGTTTCGCTTCTTTTAATCTTTGTAACATCTCCCAGGATCACCCTGATAAATGTTTCATATACATGCGGGTCAATATTTTCTTTTTTATTATCATATTTTTGAATTAGGTAATTATTTATAACCAGTGGTATCCCACCAGTAAGAATATATATGGCAAACAGCCAGTCCAGTTCTTCTTTATATGGTAGGACTTTTTTTATTGCACCAGGATTAAAATCATCAGGATCAATCCTGCTTTTTAAGATCATATCCTTTAACCCGATCAGTGCATCTGAAAACTCATCAAATTCGATATGTTCTGAAATTTTATCTATGGATTGTAGAGTAAAATCCCTGAAATTCAAGGGTTTAAAATAATATTCATTGCCTTCTACTCTTCTACCTGGCAGTCGCTCGGTTTTTTCTTTAAGCTTGATCGGATTTGATCCTGTTGCAACTACCACCAGCCTGTTAATATAATTGCCATCGGCAATGTTCTTAAGTTCCAGTACCCAATCCTGTAGGTATGTTATTTCATCAAGGAAAAGATATAATGTATGTGCTTCCATATTTTGCAAAATAAAATTGGAGATCAGGTTATGAAGTTCTTTTCTTGTGGAGAGCCTGTCACATGAGATATATAAAATCGTATCTGCTTTTGTTCCATTTTCAAGAAGGCTGCGGATCGTTTGCTTTATATAGGTTGTCTTGCCAATCTGCCTCATCCCTCTTATTATGTAGATGTTACCGCTTTTCAAGTCGAGTGGTTTACGTTTAAATTCTATAAACGTGCTGTTGATCTCTTTAAGATGGCGATCGTAGTTCCAGAAGCGATCTCCAAATTTCCACCATAAATTCTCTCTTGTGAGGTCTTCAAATCGCATATATGGTAATTGTGATTACTAAAATATAGTCTTTTTGGTATTTGTGATTACTAATTATGTATTTATTTATTTTCATTTATACATTTTGCAGTTGTGGCCGTCATCATACGGTGCAGCCGGAGCGTGGATGTTACGCGTAGCCCGGTCAGGAATCACCTATTTTTCTAATATATTCGTTTAAATGGTTTTGAATTTTTCGTATATCTTCAGTATCAGGCAGAGTGGTAATGATTTTTTCAATAATCTGCCTTTGTTGAATATATAGAAATGTCCGGGTAAAATTAATGTCAAATATCCAACCCAGTTGCAGGAGTTTCATATCATTATATGTTTTTAGAGCATGGGAATTTGAAATCCGGTTATTAAGAATATCTTCAATAAAACAAAGTGAATATTCAGGTGTATCAGGAAGTTCAAGCTCCAATGCAGGATTGCGGTGCTTATGACGTTGTGCATAATAAGTTGTTACAACCAGCCATATATCCAATTTGTCCGCATCCCGTAATAATTTTGAATAAAGTAAACAATCAGGATTTTCATCTGCGGGGTCGGGAAGTTTACGTACATTGTGATATCCTATGGCTTTAAAAGCGATGGACTGTTGCGTTTTTGTGAGCCGGCTTAATGCGTTTGTTTCTTTTAGAACCTTCAGCCCGAGAGTAGCGTGGTTTTCAGATATCTTATCATTAAAAGTGCCATAGGTCCTGAATTGTTCGAAGCGACCTATGTCGTGAAATAATGCGATGGTCTCAGCCAGGCGAAGTGCATTTTTATTGAGGTTCAGGGCTTTGCCTAATTGAATGATCTCCTTACAAACACGTAATGTGTGTTCTTCTTTAAGTCTGATATTCTCCTGGATCTTCGGATCTTCCGAGTAAAAACCTTTTACATACTTTCGAAACCATGAATGGAAAAAGGCAGTGTTTATATTAGTTTCAATCATGTTTATCCTTGTTGTTGTTTAGCTGTTTTATATACGGCATAATCAAAGAAACTT
>MZXQ01000169.1:6721-18481 GCA_002926195.1 Candidatus Methanomarinus sp. HR1
CAGCAAGTTTCTGCATGATCTGGGTGAGCTTTTTGTTTTGTTCTTAATTCAACTTAACCCCGGTAATACTACTAATATTACCTTCCTGCATGGCCACACCAATAGTCCTCTCAGCAGCCTGGATCATAGGTTTACGCAGGCTTACCACAATGAACTGGGCATACTCATTCGCCTTTTTTAATCTTTGCGCCACCCTCTCGGCATTAACACCATCAAGAAACATATCTATCTCATCAAATGCATAGAACGGTGCAGGTCTATAACCCTGTATGGCAAAAATAAAAGCCAGTGCGGTCAGACTCTTCTCTCCCCCGCTCATAGCTTCCATACGCTGCAGGGTCTTATCCCTGGGTTGAGCTTTAATGGTAAGTCCGCCTGCAAAAGGATCATCAGGGTTCTCAAGTACCAGTTCCCCCGGTCCGTCTGAAAGTTCATTAAAAATACCAGTAAAATACAGATTGATGCCGTCAAAACAGTCCATAAATGACTGCTTCTTCATCTGTTCATATCTCTTGATCCGAATCAGTATCTCATTACGCTCATTTTCTAAAATATCCCTGCGACTCCGTAGATCAGTACTCCTGCGCTCAACTTCTTCATATTCATCAATAGAACGCATATTTACAGGTTCAAGTTTTAGCATAGCCCTGTTAATAGAATCAATCCGTATTTGCACCTCTTCCAGGCCAGGGACCTCATCGCTCATATCAACTCCTCTTTTTTCCAGCTCGGTCGTAAATTCAGAAATTTGTTCAATAAGCGCATCCCTGGTAGCTGTTAGTGCGATCATCTGACGCTGTGAACTCTCCTGCTGGACTTTGATCTCATCATATTGTTTTTGGGATTTTGTATATTCCTTGCTGAGATCTTCACGACATTTACGCATATCAGCCAGATCTTTATCCAGTTCTTGCTCACGCAATAATTTTTCATTGAGGCCTGATTCCAGTTCATTGATCCTGGTAGTAAGCTGCTCGATCTTTTGTTTCAATTCCTGCTTCCTGCTATCAAGTTCCGTAATTCTGGTCATGGTCTGTTTATTCTTATCATCAGCATAACTTGATTCGGTATTAAAAGCATTGATATTTGCATCAACATCCCTGATGCGCATTTCCAGTCTTTTGATCTCATCCTCGATACGCTGTACCTGTTCGTTTAATTCAGGCACCTCAGAACCCTTAAGCTGCTCCTCCAGTTCCCCTGCTTGTACTGTGAGCCCGGTAATCTCACTCTCTATTACCTGTTTAGCATCCTCTATACTTTCCATCTCCTCACTAAGCTTACCACGACCTTCCTCTTTTTCTTTAAGTTCAACTTCTTTTAGTGTAATAAGACTGGTAAGCCTCTCGCCACGGGTGTTGATCTCTGAGATCTCCATTTGTTTTTTTGCAATATTTGTCTCGATATCCCTGATCTCTTTTTGTACAGTAGATATATGACCTTCAGTAGTATCTGTTTGATTGATAAGCTTACTGCGTCTTGATTCATATTCAGTGATCTGCTCTGCTAACCCTGTTATCTTATCCTCCTGTGCATCAGCAAAGGACAGGACGCTTCTTGCCCGACTGCCGCCTGTCATAGCTCCACTCTTTTCCACCAGTTCACCTTCGAGTGTTACCATCCGCAACCCACCCATTAACCGTCTGGCAGCATCCATATCTTCTACTATAAGTGTGTCCCTGAACACATAATGGAATACACGTTCGAATTTTTCTTCAAATTCAACCAGGTTTATTGCATAATCGATCACACCAACCATATCTGAAATGTCACGATAACCAGATGAACCTACTATCTTATTCAAAGGTAAAAAAGTAGCCCTGCCATAGCGCCGGTTTTTAAGAAATTGAATAGCTCGGGCCCCGTCCTCGTCAGTATCCACAACAATACTCTGCATACGCCCGCCTGCAGCAATTCCCAATGCTGCTGCATATTTGTGATCAACCTTTCCAAGCTGTGCGATCGTACCATAGATCCCTGGCAGTTCCCTGTACTCCCTGGCTTTTAATATTTTTTCAACCGCACCGCTGTATCCGGAAATTTCCTTAGCGGCCCTGATCCTGGCCTGTGCTTTCATATACTGTTGCTGTAATTCCCGCAGTGTATCATCCAGATCCTTAAGTACTCCTTTTAATTGAGAGTGGTTAAACTCAAGATCATCATTATCCTTTTCCAGTTCCTTGATCTGCTGCTCAAGTTCCTGCATCTCAAGGATCGCATCCTCTCTATCATCATCGGCAGATTTGATCTTTGATCTTGATTCTGCAATCTCATCTTCGATATCCCTTATTTCAGCACTACGCCGCCTCATAGCATCCAGTATACGGTCTTCACTGCGCATCAACTCGTTCTTGTGGTTGCGGGCATCTTCTAAGTTATTTTTTATTAGAGTCAGTTCATCACGGGTCTGCACGAATTTTGAATCTACTTCGGCAATTTTTGAGCGCAGTACCAGCAGTCTGGTACGCTGGTCTTCTATTTCGCTATTGATACCTTCTTTGTGAATATGCTCCTGTTGAATCTTCGAGGCCAGCTCTGCCATTTTCTCTTTACTATTATCGATCTCGACCAGTCCTCTCCTGCGCTGGGAGTCTATATCAGTAATTTCTGATTCAGTAAGTGTAATAGTATTATTACTTAGTGATATCTCGCCTTTGATCTCCTCGATCTGTCGCTTGATAGATATCTGTTCATCCTCTCCCATCCTGGTAATCTGCTGGTTCATTTGTTCCAGTTTAGATTCAAGTTCACTCATTTTCTCCTTTTTTAATAAAAGAAGTTCTTCGATATCCGACCCCGCCTCCATTAACGAATTGATATGTTGAATGATCTTTTCAAGTTCCTTGTTAGCATTGTTAAGCTTAGAAAGCAGGACATATCCTTCAAACCGTGTTCTTTCTTCTATTAAGCCCTGGTATTTTAATGCCTGATCCCGCTCCTTTTGCAGTTTATCACGCTGGATATCCACTTCTTCCAATATGATATCCACCCGTTCAATACGCTCTCTGACAATCTCCAGTTCATTCATTGCCTGGTCTTTCTTATGATCGAATTCCGCCACACCAGCGATCTCATCAATGATCTTACGCCTTTCAGTAGGAGTCATCTCAGTGATCCGTGTAACATCTCCCTGCATAATCACATTATATCCTTCAGGTGTGATCCGGGCCTTAGCAAGATAAGTATGAATGTCACTAAGAGTAACTGGCCTGTCATTAAAATAATAATAACTATAATATCCTGATTCAGTCTGCCGTATCTTTCTGGTGATATTCACTTCATCCAGATCAACAGGCATCTCGCGATCTGAGTTATCAAATCGTATAGTAACCCGGGCAAAATCAGGTTTTTTTGCTTTATCCCCGTTATATATCAGGTCTGTCAGTTTCTCAGCCCGTAGTGTCCTTGAACTGGAAAGACCAAGACAAAAAAGGATTCCATCAACTATATTTGATTTCCCACTCCCATTGGGACCTGAGATCGTAGTAAAACCATCAAAGAAAGGTATCTTTATGTTCTTTCCAAATGATTTGAAATTCTGGAATTCAATTTCTTTTATATGCAACTAATACCTCAATTCAAAGTTATTATGATATACCCCTTAAAAAGATGAAGAAAGTTTATGTCCTATATTCTATCACAACATCCTCATCTTCTCTGGCTTCAACAATGACCTTACTTTTTTTACCAGGTTTTGACTCCGGGTGTTCTGCAATAATTATATCACCTGTATCATTACGATCCGCATTAATTTTTGATCTGTTCTTGTTCCTGTAATCTGTTGGAATCTTGCCCTCATCACTATTAGCAATAATGAATGGCGGTTCTTTATTTTGAGTCTTCTCTTCCATAGACGTCTTCTCTGTACTGGTCGGCGTCATATCATTATCTGTTTTTAGATACTTATTCTTCAGATCCCGGATCACTGTCTTTTGATCAAGCAGTTCCTTCATGACACCGTCATAAGCGAGATTTGTCTCTTTAATCTTCCTTTCAAGATAGGATATTCTTTTATCAAAATCAAGGTCTTCTTTCATACCATCCCGTAGTTCATCAATTATTGAATCCTTAAGAGAAATACGAAGTTCGTTGATATCATTTTCTTTTGTAGCCAGTTGCTGTTCCAGACGTTCAAGCAGAATATCCCTATTTTCACTGATCATAGTTTCCCCTCATTATTAAATTTTATATATATATTATATGTGGGGCAGGTTAGTCAAATATTTTGTGGTAATTATGGAGATACTCTTTTTCTATCCCTTGGGAATAGTACTACATCTCTTATATTATCCACACCCAGCATGGTCATCAGCAGTCTTTCCGCACCCAGTCCCCATCCCGAATGAGGTGGAATGCCATATCTGAATGCTTTTAAATAGAACTCAAAACCATCCGGGTTTAACCCCTGGTCCTGAATGCGCTTATGCAGCAGGTCATAGTCATGTATTCGCTGTGCACCTGAAGCCAGTTCCATTCTGGGATGCATAAGGTCAAAGGCTTTGGTAATGATAGGTTTATCCTCATACGGTTGAGTATAATAGGGCTTTATCTCTGTAGGCCAGTCCTTAATAAAGTAGTGTACACCTATAGCCTCACCTATAACCTTTTCAGCATTGGTTGACAGATCGTCGCCCCATTCCAGCAGTTCTTTGGAATGCTCGTTGTTGATCTCAATAGCTTCGTCATATGTAAGACGCTTAAATGGTAATGCGGGGATGTCCAATTCTATACCCAGAGTGTTAAGACTTGTGGCTGCATCCTCTGATACTCTTAAGTATACATGAGCTATTAACCGTTCCAGTACATGCATTACATCCTCATGATCAACAAAACTGGCTTCGATATCTATACTGGTAGCTTCGTTAAGATGCCTGCGGGTATCGTGTTCTTCTGCTCTGAAAATAGCTCCAATCTCAAATATCCGGTCCATGCCNTGCTTAAAGAGCTGTGGGCTTTGATTTAAAAAAGCCTCGGTATCAAAATATGTGATAGGGAAAAGGGCTGTCCCTCCTTCTGTGGCAGTCGCCACTACTTTGGGCGTGCTTATCTCAATAAACCCTTCCTGTTCTAAAAAGCCTCTTACTGCGAAAAGCATATGATGTCTAATACGGAATACTGCCTGGGTCTTCGGACGGCGTACATCCATGAACCGATTATCCAGCCTGGTGTCGAGTTCTGCCTCTACTTTACCGGTAGTATCCATGGGAAGAGGAGATTGTGCAGGATTGAGAATATCAATCTGTGTAGGTATAAGCTCGTATCCGTTAGGTGCTTTTGCTTCTTTTTTAACCACACCTTCTATTGTGATCACTGATTCACGACTTAATGATTTAGCAGTTTGCAGGACATCAGGATCAATGGTCTTTTTAAATAATGTTACCTGGGTTAGGCCTTCCCTATCTCTAAGTATCAAGAACATGATACCTCCCAGGTCGCGTATCTCATGGACCCAGCCTGCAAGACGTGCAGTTTGAGTATCCATTTCGGGTGTTATCTGAGTTGTGTAATGAGTTCGTCTGAATTCCATGGACTCACCTTGAGTATAGTATTATGTTGGACCGTTAAATGGTTCAAGTTTATCTTGATGTGGTTCTTATAATATTAATCTACGCTTCGCCAGAAAGAGTCAACAAAATAATAGTTAAATTTATTAGTTTTCAACTATATTTATATATAATAACGGGGTGAAATTAATTGAATATATTGATAACAGGCGGTGCCGGATTTATTGGCTCACATCTGGCTGACCATTTCTCTAAGGAAAACACAGTATTTATACTGGATAATTTTAGTACAGGGAGATTAGAAAACATTGATCAGGACAGATGCATTACAATAAAAGGCGACATCCGTAATAAAGAACTTCTGGATAGCATTATGCAGGATATAGACTATGTCTTTCATGAAGCTGCCCTGATCTCAGTTCCTCTCAGTATGAAAGACCCATCCGGTACTATTAAGATCAATACTCTGGGAACTTTGAATGTACTGGAATCAGCCAAAAAAGCAGGTGTAAAAAAGGTGATAATTGCATCATCTGCAGCCGTTTATGGAAATGATCCTGTCTTACCTAAACATGAGGGTATGACACCAGTTCCGGAATCACCATATGCTGTTACTAAAATTGATTGCGAATACCTGGCCCGGATTTTTTTTAATTATCACGGTCTCTCCACTGCAGTGCTGCGATACTTCAATGTTTACGGACCCAGGCAGGATCCTAATTCACCATATGCTTCTGCTATACCGATCTTTATTAAAAAAGCACTTTTAGGAGAAGATATTATTATTTACGGGGATGGAGACCAGACCCGTGATTTTATTTACGTAAGCGATATTGTGCATGCAAATGAAGTAATGATGACACGCGGGGATGGTGGTGTATTTAATGCAGCCTCCGGAATATCTATTACTATCAATCAAGTTGTCAAGATAATTCTTGAAATAACAGGATCTCAATCCAATGTGATCCATACGGATGTCAGGGAAGGGGATGTCAAGTTTTCATCTGCTGATATTACTATAATCTCACAGTGGTGGAAAACGGAAGTAGATATACAAAATGGTCTTATCAGTTTGGTTGAATATATGAAGAAAATTTGCTAGCTGCTTTTTGTAGTCTTCGGAGCTTCAGTCAATAAAATCCGAGCGTTAGCGAGGATTTTGTTCTATTGCAGCAGCTACAGTCCGGACATCATCTTCAGTTAGTCCCGGGTGAACAGGTAGTGAGAGTACTTCACTTGCAGCCTTTTGTGCAACAGGGATTGTAGAAGTATATCCTAAGGTTTGATAAAAAGGCTGTTCATGTATTGGTACAGGATAATATACACCAGTACCGATCCCGTTCTCTGTCAGATGCATACGCAGTTCATCCCTGGTAATTGAGAATTCCCGAGTCACCCGGATAGTATACTGATGAAAAACATGAATACTATTCACTGATGTTGAAGGTGTTATTATTCCATCAATTCCCTGCAGCAGCTTATTTAATGTACGGGCATTTTCCTGTCTGGCCTTATTGAACTCATCAAGCTTTTTCAACTGTTCAATTCCTATTGCAGCCGCAATATCAGTCATTCTCAGGTTATCTCCGAATATCTCATGAATATATTGTTCATTTGAACCATGATTTCGTATCATCTTGATCTTATCAGCAACTGTTTTGTCGTTAGTTGTTACCATTCCCCCCTCACTTGTGGTCATGTTCTTAGTTGGATAAAAACTGAATGTAGCTGTCGAGAAAGATCCTGTTTTACGTCCGTTATATACAGCACCGTGAGCCTGGCAGGCATCTTCGATCACAGATAGATCATGATCATCTGCGATCTTCATGATCTCATCCATTTGGGCCGGATGCCCATAAAGGTGGACAGGTATGATTGCTCTGGTCTTTGGTGTAATATTTTCAAGTATTGAATCGGGCGAGATATTGAAGGTATCATCCAGAATATCAGCAAATACCGGAACTGCCCCAACTGCCAGTATCATATTCGCTGTCGCTATGAAGGAAAATGGTGTTGTTATAACCTCATCTCCCTTTCCAATGCCATGTCCAAGTAGTGAAGCATAAAGTGCAGAAGTTCCGGAATTTACTGCTACTGCATAATCTACGCCGATATATTCGGCAAAATCATGTTCAAATTGACCGACTTTCGGTCCCTGGGCAATTATCCCTGACCTCAATACATCATTAACTGCATTGATCTCTCTGTGTCCTATTAACGGTTTAGCGATATGGATCATGATATTTAATTCCACAAATTATTAAATTTTATTCACTGTTCTTAATCCTTCCGGGAGATCCGTGATCCGTGCCGGCATTCCTATTGCCATTTTCCATGCAGGGACGTCCCTGGTCACAAGGGCACCTGCTGCTACCATTGCGCCCTCTTTGATCTCTATTCCAGGTAAGATAGTTGCATTGGCACCAATAGACACATTGGAACATATATTAGGGCCACGTAACCCGGTATCTCTTCGAATAGGATATTTATCATTTGTACATACAGTACAGGGCCCAATAAAAACATTATCACCTATAATCGTATTAGTAGGTATATATGCACGGCTCTGAATGCTGACATTGTTGCCTATTGTGACATTTCCGTCAATTATCGTATTTGTCCCGATCAGTACATTACAACCTATTTTAGTATCTTCACGTATCAATACATTATGTCCGGTCTGGCATTCATCTTTTGTCCGGACCCTGCAATAAATAGCAGTATTGGGTCTGATCACACAATTTTTTCCTAATACAGTACCCTGGTATTCATATTCTTCAATTGACAGGTTCTGGCTAAATATCTCACGCTGCAGTGTTCTGTCCGGGTAACCAAGCATAACATTCTCAAGAATGATACTCCCATCCCCGATTGCGGTCTGACCATAGATTCTTGCAGAATTATGAAGCTGGATGTTTAAATTATTATCATTATTTTTATTATTTGAAATTTCTGACATTAATTTTTTATCATTCCCCATCTTGTAAATAGAATTGTAGATGATATGTATCTATACTGAAATTTATAACAAAATATGCTAAACAAACTATATAAAGGTTTAAATGCCCATAAGACGATAGTGATTAATAATGTCAAAATCTGATGATCCAAAGAAAACAATTAAGATCGAGAATGTGGTTGCTTCAACAGCCATTGGCACAACGCTCGACCTTCCAAAGATCACCGCACAGTTAGAGGGGGCTGACTATAATAAAGCACGGTTTCCCGGTGTAGTATATAGAACAAAAAACCCGAAAACTGCTGCTCTTATTTTCGGAAGCGGTAAGATTGTATGTACTGGAGCAAAGAGTATAGATGACGTTCACAACGGTCTGAAAAAGGTATTTAATGAACTGCGGGATATGAATATTGAAGTTATGGACAATCCAACTATCATTGTCCAGAATATTGTAGCATCTGCTGATCTTGGCACTGTACTTAACCTGAATGCGATTGCTATTGGGCTTGGACTTGAGAATATTGAATATGAACCGGAACAGTTCCCTGGATTAGTATACAGACTCAAAGAACCGAAAGTAGTAATGCTTCTATTTGGTTCAGGCAAACTTGTAGTTACCGGTGGGAAAAAGACTGCAGATGCAGATGCGGCAGTAGATAAGATTATGGAAGAACTGGATGGTCTGGGACTTATTTGAATAAAAATTCGCTTTTTCCAATAACAGATCATCATATGCATTTAGATCCCAGGTGCCAGGGGGTTGAAGCTGCCCGGGCATTTCAGCGTGCTGGCGGCACTCACATATTCCTGGTTTCAAAACCTTCATGGACCATTGGTGTTACTATTAATCATCCTGAGGATTACCGTAAAGTTTTTGATGAGACTGTTAAGATGGCTAATGATGTGGCGCAAGTGGGTGTAACTGCCTTTCCTGTACTGGGAGTTCATCCTGCTGCAATTACCAATATGTGCGATAGAGTCGGACTGATAAGAACTATTGAATTAATGAAAGCCGGATTGGAGATAGCAGCTACATATGTAGAAGAAGGTCTGGCAGTAGGATTAAAATCCGGCAGACCTCATTATGATGTTGAACCTATTCTATGGGATGCGTCCAATGAGATATTATCATATGCCATGGTACTGACCAGGGAAGCGGGATGTGCTCTTCAGTTGCATACTGAGAGCGCTACACAAGAAAATATTAAAGAGATTGCTGATATGGCAAGGGCAGTAGGTTTGCATCCCGGGAAGGTAGTGAAACATTTTTCATCGCCTATGATAAAAGAATTTACGGATTGCGGGATATGGCCTGGAATATTGACTGGAAAAGGTATGATCGAAGAAGCACTTCTTCAGGGTGACAGGTTTATGATGGAAACAGACTATATTGATGATCCCCAGCGTCCGGGTGCGGTGTTAGGTCCGAGAACCATACCACGTAAGAGTCTTGCATTGTATAAGGAATGGGGAGAGGAAGTGTTTAGGAAGATCCACCAGGAGAATCCGCAGAAAATATATGACGTTGAGATAGAACTTACCACAACTTAGATATAGAAGTTCAAACATACGAAAAGCGAATTGCGATACTAATAATAAATGGAGAATAATTATGGCAGCACAATTAGGTGGTCAGCCAGTCATGGTCCTTAAAGAAGGTACACAACGGACAACTGGTAATGAAGCACAAAAAGGCAATATTATGGCAGCTAAGGTAGTAGCTATGGCGATACGTACTACCCTGGGTCCCAAAGGTATGGATAAGATGCTGACAAATTCAGCCGGTCAGGTAACAATTACTAATGACGGAGCTACAATTCTTGATGAAATGGATATTAAACATCCGGCAGCCAAGATGATAGTAGAGGTAGCCAAGACACAGGATGATGAAGTTGGCGATGGTACTACTACTGCTGCAGTACTGGCAGGTGAACTACTGGCTAAGGCTGAAGAATTGCTGGAAATGAAAATTCATAGTACTACCATTTCTTCAGGTTACAAGATGGCTGCAAATAAATCTCATGAAATTCTTGAGGATATATGCATCAAGATCAGTGAAGATGATGATGAAACACTTATCAAGATCGCTGATACGGCATTAACAGGAAAAGGTGCGGAATCTGAGAAGAATAAACTGGCACCTGTAATAGTCAAAGCAGTCAAGGCTATTGCCCAGACCGAACCTGACGGGAAAAGGATAGTAGATATTAAGAATATTCTAATAGAACGTAGAGTGGAAGGCAGTATTGATGATACTGGAATGGTGGATGGATTGATCATTGATAGAATACGTACTCATGAGAGTATGCCCACCAGGGTTGAAAATCCAAAGATCGCTCTTTTAATAACGCCTATTGAAGTAAGAACAATGGAATTTAAAAGTGAGATATCCTTTACCTCTACTAATCAGCGCAGGTCCTTTATCGAAAGTGAAGAGCAGATGGTCAAAGAAGTAGTGGACAAGGTAATAAATAGCGGTGCTAATGTTGTATTTACCCAGAAAGGTATAGATGATCTGGCCCGCCATTATCTTGCTAAGGCAGGTATTTTCGTTGTTCACAGGGTTAAGAAAAAGGAACTTAAACTGCTGGCTGAATCTACTAATGCCAATATAATCTCCAACCTGGATGAACTTACCCCGGATGATCTGGGTACGGCTGGCGTTGTGGAAGAGACCATGGTTGGTAATGGTGAAATGATATTTATCCGTGATTGTCCTTATTCTAATATTGTTTCTATAATCTTACGAGGCGGTACGGAACAGGTAGTGTCAAACCTGGCACGTGCGGTACATGATGCTTTACGTGTAGTTGGTGTGGTCATAGAGGATGGTCGTGTGGTAGCTGGAGGCGGCTCTCCGGAAATAGAACTGGCACTGCGCTTAAGAGAATATGCAGCTTCCATAAAAGGCAGGGAACAACTTGCAGTAAATAAATTCGCAGAAGCTGTTGAGGTAATTCCCAGCACACTGGCAGAGAACAGTGGTCTTGATGCCATTGATAAACTGGTGGAATTAAGGAGCAGGCATGAGGCAGGCGAGAAATATGCAGGTCTTGATATCTTTGCCAATGAAGTAGTGGATATGAAAGCTGCTGGCGTTGTGGAACCATTGAAGGTAAAACTACAGGCAATTGACTCGGCCTCAGAAGCAGCCAGTATGATATTGCGTATTGATGATATGATCTCGGCTTCCGGGGGTTCGGGAGAGAAAGTGGCTCCCGGGATGAAGGATTTCGAAATGTAGTATGTAAGATTGTTTATATTATTTGCCACAGAGGACACAAAGAATAAATCCTA